>NZ_JBJEEL010000024.1:0-12194 GCF_051873035.1 Limosilactobacillus sp. | reverse complement strand
TGGTCAGTATTATTTATTTGAGTCCAGTGGCTAACTTATTCTTGAAATTTAGGCTTTGTTAAATTACGGTGGAAATGGCACTTTAACTCCCAGGCCCAATTCTTAGCCGACGAGGTCGAACGGGGTTATGGAACCATGGGGTGGCAAAAGTTAATGCCTAATCGAATCATGCCCTGGTACTTTATGGAAAGTAGTGAAGGGCAAACAACGGGTTTTGGAGTCATGACATGTCCCAATGCCTTTTGCTTTTGGCAGGCGGACCCGGCCGGAATTACGTTGATTATGGATATCCGCAACGGTGGGGAGGGTGTTCAGCTTGGTGACCGCCAATTAACGTTAGCGACCATTGTCAGTGCTACTTATGAACGGATGACGGCTTTTAAGGCCACCCAGCACTTTTGTCACTTAATGAGCCCGCACCCGGTATTGCCCGAAGAACCCGTCTACGGTAGCAATAACTGGTACTATGCCTATGGCAAAAGCTCAGCGAAGGATATTCTCCGTGACACCGCCTACCTGAAAGAATTAACCACGGGGATTGCTAACCGTCCCTTTATGGTGATTGACGATGGTTGGCAGGTCGACCACGTTGTCGATGGTTATAACGGTGGTCCGTGGCGTGCCGGAAATGCGGCCTTTCCGGACATGGCACGGTTGGCCCGGCAGATTACGGACCAGGGGGTAAAACCCGGTATTTGGTTCCGGCCCCTAGAAGACCACCGGTCAACGATCCCTACTAGCTGGCGTAACCCGCTTACTGGAATGCTCGATCCAACTGTTCCGGCCGTTTTAGAGCAGGTAAAGGGGGATGTGGAACAACTCTGTCGCTGGGGCTACCGGTTGATCAAGCATGACTTTACGACCTTTGACCTCTTTGGCCGCTGGGGATTCCAAATGCGGCCGTTTGTTACGAAAGGTGGTTGGCATTTTGCCGACCGGACGTTGACGAACGCGGAAGTGGTCAAACAACTTTACCGGACGATTTTTGCGGCCGCGGCGCCTTATCAGACCTTGATTTTAGGTTGCAACACTATTGGCCACCTGGGAACGGGACTAATGCAGTTAGCACGAATTGGTGACGATACCAGCGGGAGAAAATGGGAACGGACCCGGCAAATTGGCATTAATTCCTTAGCCTTTCGTTTGCCACAAGACCAGGCCTTCTTTAGCATTGATGCTGACTGTGTTGGAATCACTGACCGGATTGACTGGCACTATAATAGTCAGTGGGCCCAAGTCGTTGCTGAATCAGGAACGGTGCTGTTTATTTCGGCAGTTCCGGGGATCTTAACTGCAGGGCAGGCCAAGGAACTTCATCGTTACCTAGAACTAGCCGCTAAGCAGGATACCCACTTTACACCGCGGGACTGGCAATTAATTGACTGTCCGGCCGAGTGGGAAGACGGGGATCAGACCCGTCACTACGACTGGTATGAGCCGAATGGGGTTGAGTTTTGTGATGATACGCCCCGGTCGATTCCCTTTTATTCAATTGCCCACTAGGGTGGTTTGAAGAGTGATAAAGGCTCCCAATATTCGAGAAAACGAATACTGGGAGCCTTTATGTTTCCGTTATGTTAACTGGTTAGATTTATTGGATAAATTGAACCTGCTCGCTAATCTTCTTAATTTGTTCTTCTTTCCGCTTATTGAACTCGGCCTTCTTGGCGTCAAAGAAGTTGTCACCATTTGTATCGATGGTCACGATTAGTGGTCCAAAGTCCTTAACCTTGCATACCCACAGTGTTTCGGGCATTCCAAGGTCGGTCCACTGGGCATCAACGATTTTTTCAACGTGCTTAGCAGCGTAAACCGCGTTCCCAGCTGGGTAAACTAACTGAAGGGCCTTGTCATTCTTGCAGGCCCGGGCCGTACCAGGACCCATGCTACCCTTACCGATGATCAGGCGGACACCCGTTTTGTGGACAAACTCTTCTTCAAACATTTCCATCCGCATACTGGTAGTTGGTCCCACGGCCACCATCTTGTACTGGTTGTTTGGTAAGTACTTGATGATTGGACCGGCATGGAGAATTGCCTTGTCCTTAATGTCAACGGGGAGCTTGCGGCCTTCCTTAACAACCCGGCGGTGGGCATCGTCACGCGCCGTTACCATCGTCCCGGTCAGGTAAACAATGTCACCGATTCGGATATCCTTGATGTCGTCAGCGGAAATTGGTGTAGTTAAATGATAAGTTTTCATTTTATAATTCAACCCCCTTGTTCATTGGTAATTCGTAGTTCAGGTCTTGATCTAACTTAATTAGGCCCCGCCGGTGTGACCAGCAACCGGTTGAGACCCCGACCCCGATAACTGATGGGTGCCGGGCGGTGTTAATGATGTTAACCCCCATGACGGACTTCTTACCACCAAAGCCTTGTGGGCCCAGGCCAATGGCATTAATTCCGTCTTCGAGTAAGTGTTCCATTTTAGCGGCCCGTTTATTAGGGTTGTAGCTGTCAACCCGCCGGAGTAGGGCCAGCTTCGAGTTCATGGCCGCGGTTTCAACGGAAGTGGCAATGCCGACCCCAACCAGTAGTGGTGGGCAGGCATTCACACCATACGTGGTCATCCGGTCCATGACAAAGCGGGTTACCCCTTCGTAACCTTCACCGGGCATCAAAACTTTAGCAACTCCCGGAAGGGTACAGCCACCACCAGCCATGTAAGGGTAGATTTCGATGTTGGAGCTGTGAGGCATTAGTTGGGTAAAGATCCCGGGGATACCATCACCAATGTTGATGTTGGTGTTGTATTCATCAAAGGTCTGAACGGCATTTGTCCGTAGTGGAGCAATCTTAGTCGCCCGGTAGGTGGCGTCGACTAAGATTTCGTTTAATTCATCGATCAGTGGGAACTTGGTGCCGACTTTAACGAAGAATTGCAGCGTCCCGGTATCTTGACAACTTGGCACGTCGGCCTCGGCTGCCAGCCGTTGGTTTTCCATCATGGTGTCGTAAACTAATTTTTGAAGCGGGTCAACTTCAATTTTAGAGTATTCAATCAGCTTTTTAGAAACGTCATCGGGAAGGCGGTGACTAAAAATGTCCAGGTACTTAACAAGCAGGTCCCGGAGCTCGGCCCCTTTTTTACTCAGGGTTGGTTCAGTGTAAGCGTACTTCATCAGATCATTCCTCCTTTAAGTTCACCTCCTATTATGGAGTCCATTCGGCCTACCCGCTATGCGATTCTTAAGGGATTGTGTGCTGGTGAGCATGACGGCTCCTATCAAAATAGCCAGAAAGGGCCACGGGGGTGGGTTAAAAAATGACCAGTGAAAAGGCCGCCCGGGCCGCATTCACTGGTCACGATAAAGGAAAAAGGTTAAATTAAGGGTTAAAAAATTGGTAGTCTAATTATTATCATTGAGCAGGTCGGCTAATTTTTGACGGAGGACGTGGTAGTGTTGGCTATCCTGCCGATAGCCACAGTTTTCGCAGTCCACCGTTTGCCCATTAGCGGGTTGCTTAACGGTTAATAGTTCATGGAGGGCCTGTTTTGCGGTAGTTAATTGGTGTTCGTCAATTCCTTCCTGAAAGTGGGCATCCACAGCGGCCGCCTGGGGAAGGGATTTCTCTTGGTAGTCCGAGGGAGTAATTCCAAAGTGCTTTTTAAAGGCCAGGTTAAAGGACTTAACCTCGGTAAAGCCGTTATTTAATGCGACAGTGCTAATCTGATCACTACTACTGTTAAGTTCGCTAAGGGCGTGTTGGAGCCGTTCCCGGGTTAAAAATTCGTGGAAGCCAATCCCAAAGTACTGCTTAAATAGCTTCGAAAAGTAGGGCTTCGAATAGCCGTACCGTTTAGCTAGTATCTCGAGACTAAGGTCCTGGCGGTAGTTTGTTTGGATGTCTTGAGCAACCCGTGTAAATTGGGAGTTATGTTGGTGGGGAACCCGGTCGTGCCGGGTTGGAATAAAGAAGTGCTCGTAAAGTAAGGCGGCGATCAGAAAGCCGGCACTATTGGCCACTAGGGGCTGATTTGCAAAGTAAAGTTGGGCAATGGCCTGGCGTAGTAACCGGTAGGCCGGATGGTGGGGAACATTAACGGTATTGAGGTTAAATTCACCACTGCTTAGCTGAACGCCCTGGTCTTGAAAAAACTGGGGGCTGATCTGGGTGCGGATGGCCACCGTATCCGGTTGGGTCGCTAACGTGGCGTGACCCTGGTTTGTATTGATGGCGATGAGGTCGGCCGGTGCTAGCCGGTACTGGTAACCGTCAACGTTGACGACTACCGTTCCCTTAAGGGGCATCAAAAGTTCGACAGCCGGGTGCCAATTATAATGATAGTTACCAATTGTGTAGATTAACTGGTCAAAATAAGAACCGATAGAAAATGTCAGGGCCATATACTCGTCTCCTTTCCTAACTATTATATAGCGAAATCTTAGCCTCTTTCTATCCTTTTGGGCGCTTTTAGCGTAAGATAGCTATTGTAAAGGAGATGAAGCCGATGAATACTCGGGACCTCCAATATTTTGTAGCCTTAGTTAAGTATAAGAACTACACGCAGGTCGCCAAACAATTTAATGTTTCCCAGCCGACAATCACCCAATCAATCCAACGACTGGAACGAGAATTTAACACCCAATTAATTCGCAAGGACAGGGTGCACCGTGATGAAATGGTAACCCGGAGCGGGATGATGCTCTTTGAAAACGCCCAATTGATCAACAAGAAGATCGACCTGGCCCACCAGGAGATCAACCGTGCTAACCAGCGGCAGATTCGCTTTGGCCTGCCACCAATCATCGGTAAGAAGTATATTTCCAAGATTATTAAGCAAACGCCCGACCAGCTCTTGCAACGGTTAAAGATTACTTCGGTTGGCTCCCATGAACTGTTGAAGCAACTTCAAGACGGCAAGGTCGATATTGCGGTTCTCGGTTCTAATAAGTTGCTCAACCAGCCCGGGATCTTTGCCGACTTGCTGGCGACCAGCCCGTTCAAGATCATTGTTAGTAAGAAGCACCCCCTGGCTAAACGAAAGGCGGTCTCCTTTAAAGAACTAGGGGATGAACACTTTATTAACTTTGACCAACAGTACGTCCATAACGCTGCTTTCCAGGCCTACTGTACTTACGCCGGGATCAAGCCCCAGATTGCGGCCTACCGGGTACCAGACATTTCCTGGGTCAAGGAGTTAGTCCGGCAAAACTTGGGGATTAGCCTAATGGTTAAGGATGCCATTCAAAATGAGCCCGGAATTGTGTCGATTGATATTAGTGACCCCTTGCCAGAAAAATTTACGATCTCATTGGCCATCCGGGAGGGCTATGTGCTGAGTCCAGAGGAAGCCAACTTTGTGAAGGAGATAAAGCAGATTAAGTGATCTACTAAGCAATGTTGACAAGGGCCGTATAATAGGGTAGTGATTAAATTCTATTAGATTGAGCGGAGGCACTAGACTGCGATGAGCAACGAAGATGAGCAATTAGCGGGCCAATTTCAACCGAACCAACATTTATCGAATAAGCACCACATGGCGATCCCCTGGCATGATTTCTTTACGAATGACAACTTTACGTCAGCCAGTGAAGCCAACTTAGTTGAGCGGGCAGCCATCGTTGGCCGGATCGGCCTAATGATGTTGTCTTACGGGACCGGGGCCTGGCGGGTTCGTGATTCGATGAACATCGTGGCCCGGAAGTTAAAGATGACCTGCTCGGTTGATATCGGCCTAGTTTCGCTAGAGTATACCTGTATGGATGCTCACCACAGTTACACCCAGGCAATTTCATTACCGACGACGGGGGTTAATACGACTAAGCTTTCCTACATGGAGCAGTTTATCCAGGACTTTGATGCTCATGGGGATGACATGACGATCGGTGACATCCACGCCCGTCTAGAAAAGATTGCCCATTCGAAGGGCAACTATGCCCCCTGGCAGGTAGCCGTTGCGGCGGCTTTGGCCTGCAGCGCCTTCGTTTTTCTACTGGGTGGTGGCCCGGTGGAAATGGTCTGTAGCTTTATCGGCGCCGGCCTCGGTAACTACGTTCGGCGCAAGATGCGGGACCGGCATATTACCCTCATTGCCGTCATCGGGGTGGCCGTTGCGGTGGCCTGTTTGACCTACCTCTTGTCATTAACCATTTTGCAAATGGGCTTTGGCGTGAGTTCACGGCACGAAGCGGGGTATATCGGTGCAATGCTGTTTACCATTCCCGGCTTCCCATTTATTACCAGTGGCTTGGACCTATCGAAGTTAGATATGCGGTCGGGTTTGGAGCGCCTCGCCTACGCAGCCATTATCATTATCGTCTCAACGGTAGTTGGCTGGGTCGTGGCCATGATGGTTAACCTTCGTCCGGAGAACTTTCCGACGATTGCACTCTCACCGCTGGTTTATATGCTGTTGCGTTTACCAGCTAGTTTCTGTGGGGTCTTTGGCTTCTCGATTATGTTTAACAGTACCCCGAAGATGGCGGCCCTGGCAGGATTGATCGGGGCGGTTGCTAATACTACCCGGCTTGAGTTGGTGGATCTCACTTCGATTCCCGCGGGAGCGGCGGCCTTTATCGGGGCCATGATCGCGGGGATGTTGGCCTGGGTTGTTAAAAAGAAGGTCCGCTATCCCCAGATTTCCATCACGGTCCCGTCCATTGTCATCATGGTGCCGGGATTGTATATGTACCGGGCAATGTACAATATTGGTCTGACCTCGATTGGCGTGGGAGCACTGTGGCTCAGTAAAGCCCTGATGATCGTGGTCTTCTTACCGTTAGGCCTGATTGCGGCCCGGATTATTACCGACCCAAAGTGGCGGCACAATGGCTAAGGTGGTTTACGATGATTATTCAGTATCCCAAAGACTTATTGGCTGAGGTTGACCAGCGGACGAAGGGTCGGCGACTCACCGGCTTTACCCCCGGACAGGGGCCGTTGCATCTTGACCTAATGCTCGTCGGTGAGGCACCCGGCCGGCACGAGGAACAGGTTAACATCCCCTTTTCCGGGGCCTCAGGTCAGCAGTTGATGCAATTTTTAGGGTCAATTGGTTATTCACGGGAGAATACTTATATCACTAGTGTGGTTCGGCGCCGCCCCTATTCGGTTAAACGAGTTCGGGATAAAAGAACCGGCCAGCTGGTCGAAAAGCATCCAAACCGCACGCCGACCAAGGGAGAAGTGCTCGCCTTTGCCCCGTTATTTGACTAGGAACTAGCAACGGTACAGCCCCAAATTATTGTGCCGCTCGGCAATACGGCCCTGCAACGGCTGCTGGGGCCCACGGCCAATATTGGCGAGCTCCATGGTCAGCGCTTAAAACGACCAATTCAACAGGCCCGGGCAGACCACCGGGGTTACCAGTGGTCCCGGGAAAAGTACCTGCTTGTACCGATGTATCATCCAGCGGCGGTCCTGTATGCCCGCCGCTTAATGCCAACGGTTCGGGCTGACTGGCAACGACTAGGAAAAATAATAACGAACTTAAAGCAGGGGTAAACTGACTTTTACTATCAGGGACACCCCAGTAATATTGATAATAAAAGGGATCGTGAGAATTTAATATTCCATCACGGTCCCTATTTTAAGGGGAGATTTAAATTTGCAAGCAAATCAACGAAGAACATTAGTAACGGGGGCCCTCCTCCTTTCCAATATTATGGCGGGGATGGATGCCACCATCGTCAATACGGCCCTACCGGCGATTACCAGTGATCTTCACGGGTTACAATACATGGGCTGGATTGTGGCAACCTTCCTATTAGGGATGGCCGTTGCCACACCACTTTGGAGTAAGATGGGTGAACACCAGGGGAATAAGCGGGCCTATATTACGGCGACCCTCCTGTTTTTGGTTGGGGCGATCTTTCAAGGGCTCGCCCCGAATATTCTCTGGTTCATTATTGCCCGGACGGTAATGGGAATCGGGGCCGGGGGGATGAACACCATCCCCTTCATCGTGTATGCGGAACTCTACGAAAACCTGCGCCAGCGGGCTGAAGTACTAGGGATTTCCAGTGCCTGTTTTGGGACGGCCTCCATTATTGGTCCCCTACTAGGGGGCTGGATCGTTGATGCCTTGAGCTGGCACTGGGTTTTCTACGTCAACGTCCCGATTGCCATCATTGCCATTACGCTCGTGGGGATCTTTTACCAGAGTCCCAAGCGGCAGGCAGCGGGGAAACCCGTTGACTACCTTGGTGCTAGCCTACTGGTAGTCAGCCTTGTCCTTATCCTGGTGGCGGTCCAAATGATTGGAAGTGCGGCCACCTGGTTAGTCATCCTCTTGCTAGTAATCGGTCTGGCCCTCTTGGCCTGGATGGTCAGGGTTGATAGTCAGGCGATCGACCCGATTATCCCCAGTCGGTTATTTAAGAACCGGGAACTAGTACTTGACTTCCTACTCTTTGTGATTATCTGGGGATCCTTCATTGCCTTCGTGACCTACATTCCAATGTGGGCACAGGGTTTGCTTGGCTTGAGCGCCCTGCTCGGGGGGATGACCCAAATTCCTGGCGCCGTAACCAACTTTATCGGTTCTGAGTTGGTACCCTTCCTGCAGGAACGTTGGGGCAAGTACTGGCTCGTGACCTGTGGGGCTGCCGCGATCTTCCTAGCCTTCTTGGGAATCTTAGTTTGCGGGCAGGGAGCGCCATTCTGGGTCCTGCTGGTTACCGGGGCCTTTGAGGGCTTTGGAGTTGGCCTGGTCTTTAACATCTTGCAGATCAGTGTCCAGACCGATGCCGAATTACGGGATGTCCCAATTGCCACCTCCCTTGGTTACCTTTTACGGATCCTAAGTCAGACCATTATGGCGGCTGTCTACGGGGTGATTTTAAACCAAGAGCTCTTTAAAGGAGTCCGGGCCGCCCATGGTGACATTACCATGCGGATGTTAAACAAGTTGTCAAACGCGGCAACGGCGAGCCAACTGCCGACCAGGTTAATTCCCACAATGCGGCGGATCCTGTACTTGGGTTACCGTGATATCGTTATTGCGGCGCTCGTCTTAATTATTATTTCACTAATTTTGGTAGTCCCTCTGGCACTCAAGCGCCGACTACCAAAGGAAAAAAACAACTAACGATGACAGTAAAAAGGCACCAAACTACAAGTCTGGTGCCTTTTTTGTTTAGTCGGCTGGGTGTTCTTGGTGCCAACGCTTAATTTGTTCTAGCCGGGCTTTAAAACGGGGTTCACGACCCTGGTCGCTCGGTGAATAGAAGTGCTGACCAGCCAGCTCTTTTGGCATCGTCTTCATCGTTGTTAACTTATCCTTACTGTCGTGCGCGTACTGGTAACCCTTTCCGTAGCCGAGGTCGGCCATCAGTTTAGTCGGGGCGTTACGGATCTGGAGGGGAACGGGAAGGTTACCGGTTTTCTTGATTACCCGTTTAGCCTGTTGACGGGCAGTGTAAACCGCATTAGATTTCGGGGCACAGGCAAGGTAGATAACACACTCCGTCAAGTGAACGTCGCATTCCGGCATCCCCAGAAATTGGCAGGCTTGAAAGGTGTTGATAGCCACGTTAAGGGCATTAGTGTCTGCTAGGCCGATGTCTTCACTAGCGAAGCGGACGAGCCGGCGGGCAATGTAGAGTGGGTCCTCACCGCCATCGAGCATCCGGGAACACCAATAGATCGCCGCGTCAACGTCACTATTCCGCATTGACTTGTGGAGGGCGGAGATGATGTTATAGTGCTCTTCATCGTGTTTGTCGTACCGTAAGGACTTGGTATTGATTAACTGTCCCAGGTCCGTGTTGGTAATGGTTACGGTTTGGTGGTCGCGCTGACCGTTTAAAACTGCCATTTCCAGAGTATTCAGGGCAATCCGGGCATCCCCGTTAGCAAACTGGGCGATGAGGTGGATGGCATCTGGGGAACACTTGACGGTCAAGTCGGGAAAGCCGGCCGGGTGGTGGAGGGCCCGCTTGACCACTTCTTCCAGGTCGGCAGTCGTTAGCGCCTTGAGTACAAAGACCTTGCACCGACTGAGGAGGGCGGCGTTAATCTCAAAGGAGGGATTTTCCGTCGTCGCCCCGATCAGGGTGATACTACCGCGTTCCACAAAGGGCAGGAAGGCATCCTGCTGGGCCTTGTTGAAACGGTGGATTTCATCGATAAAGCAGATCGTTCGTTCACCATATTCCCGGTTCTGCTCGGCTTCTTGCATCAGTTTGCGAATATCTTTAATGCTGGAAGTGACGGCAGAAAAGGTAACAAAGTGGGCCTTAGTTTGCCGGGCAATGATTTCGGCGAGGGTGGTTTTGCCGACGCCGGGTGGTCCCCAAAAGATTAGGGAGGAGAGCTGGTCTTTTTCGATTAGCTCACGGAGAACCCGGTGGGGACCAATTAAGTGTTGCTGGCCGACAAACTCGTCGAGGGTCGTTGGCCGAACCCGGTTAGCCAGGGGCGTCGCTGTAGGATTTCCCTGGTCAAAAAGTGATTCTTGATGCATAATAGGCACTTCCTTTGTCCTTATTCTAAAGTAAATCTTAACAAAATTGAACTGGGAAGCGTGTTACGATAAAAGGTGAAATAGCTGAAAGGAGGCTACTGGGAATGGACCGACTGAAAATCTTCCGGACGGGGCTTGCGGCCCGAGTAGCAGGTAACTTTGAATCAAGTATAAAGGAGCTCCGTCGCTGCGGTCACAGCCGTTCAAACAAGTCAACCTTTGTCGAAATGGGGATCCAACTCAGTGGCTTTAAGCATTCATTGTCGGACCAACGGGCATTTGACCAGCTAGTACTTGCGGCCCAAAAGGCTAACCAACAGCCCTATATTATGCCGGACGTTCATTTTACCGTCCGCCTGCACCAGACCGTCCAAGATGGGATGACGATTTACACGTTAAACCAGCAGGGGGGCAACCAGCGAATTATCGTATACTTAGTCGGTGGTGCCTACCTCCAGCAACCCGATAAGACGCATTGGGAATACCTCAACCGGTTGGCGGAACGGACCGGGGCCCAGGTCATTGTTCCCTTATATCCACTCGCACCGCAGAATACCTTCCGGGCCGCCTACCAGCAACTAGCCCAACTCTATGCGGGCCTCTATGCGGTTTCACCTGCAAGTGATATTACCTTGATGGGGGATTCGGCAGGTGCCGGCCTGGCACTAGGCTTTAGTGAGTATCTCGGGCAGCGGGGACTTCCCCAACCGGGTCACCTGATCTTATTTTCGCCGTGGTTAGACCTGGATTTGACGAACCCGTTAATTGACAAGTATGCTGATGAAGACGTCACTTTGGCGCCCTGGGGGCTGCGACAAGTTGGGAAGCTCTGGGCCGGTAACGTTGACCACCGTGATTTTCGGGTTAGCCCCCTCTATGGTGACTTAGATCAGGTCCGCGATATTCACTTGTACGTCGGAACCCGGGAAATCATGTACCCTGACGCCAACGAGTTGGTTCAGAAGTTACGGACGGCCCGGATTCCGGTCGATTATCACGTTGGCCGCCGGCTTTTCCACATTTATCCCCTCTACCAAATTCCGGAGGCGGCCGCGGTCATGGAACAGGTTGTTCAAATAGTAAATGAATAGTTAGTTATTTGAGGTGATTAATTTGACGAAAGTTGCAGTGGTTTTCGCACCAGGTTGCGAAGAAATTGAAGGATTAACCGTTGTCGATGTTTTACGGCGGATGGGCGTTGAGGTTTCCATGGTTGGCTTGGAAGGCCAACTCGTTCACGGGGCTCATGATATTGAATTAACTTGTGATGCCGTGGTGGACGACCAGCTATTGGACTACGACCTGGTTGCCTTTCCTGGTGGCCGCGGTGGTGCCGAAAAATTAGCAGCGAACAAAAAGCTAGCTAGTCTGATGCAACAGCGGAGTACGGCTGGCAAGTGGAACGCCGCTATGTGTGCGGCACCGACGGCACTAGCCGCATACGGCCTGCTGGATAACCGGGATTATACCTGCTTCCCGGGTTTTGAAAAGGCGATTGCTAAGGTTGCACCAACGGCCCACTTCAAAGAGAACATTACCGTTGTTGACCAGGCAGGTAAGATTGTGACTAGTCGGGGACCAGCTACGGCAATGGCCTATGCCTTCCAAATTGCGGAAGTGCTCGGCCTAGATACCACGAAGATTAAGCACGAGATGCTGTATGACTACTTAATGGCTCAAAAGTAAATACGTAAAAAGGCGCAAAGCATTCGCAAATCAGAATGCTTTGGGTATCTGTCAACTGGTATTGATGGATGCCGACACCTCTCACTTAAATGTG
>NZ_JBJEEL010000023.1:0-56447 GCF_051873035.1 Limosilactobacillus sp. | reverse complement strand
TTATGGGTTTTTCTGTCCACTTAAATGTTCAACTTAAATTTTACAATCTACCAAAAATAAAAACCCTTCCAAAAATGGTAGTATCTCCCCACAAAGGAATGCTAGAATGAGGGTGATAATCATTATAAGGGAGGGATATCAATGGCAAAGGCAAACGTTGTGTCTTTTCGGCGAACCGGCAAAAGTATCTTTTTTGCCCTGCTATACGGATTGCTTTCGGCAATCGCCATTAATGATTTCTTAAACGTTACTAATTCATATTCAGTCGGGGTACTTGGTGCTGCCCAGCTGATTCATGCCTTAAACGGTCATTTGAGTATGAGCTTACTTATGACCCTATTTAACGTACCGCTATTTATTTTTGCCTGGCGGGTGTTTGGGTTTCGTTACATTCTATTTTCGGGATTAGCGGCCCTAGCGAATATCGTCTTCTTAGGAATTATTCCGCCCATGGTCCTCGTTAAAGACCCCCTGACCAACACCATTATTGGGTCGGCAATGATCGGGTTAAGTGTTGGTTGGTGTTTTAACAACGGTTTTACAACCGGTGGTACGGATATTATCGTAACGTATTGTCAGCGTCGTTTTCACAAGAACGTCGGTTTCTTTGCCAATACGGTTAACGGCTTAATTGCCCTCCTGACGTTAATCTTCTTCGGTCCGGGCCGGATTATTTACACCATTATCGGGATGTTAACGGTCAACGGCTTGATGGACTATGCCTTTGCTTCCCAGACTGATGTGATGGTAGTCATCTTTACTAAACGGGCGGATAAGCTGATTAAGCAGCTCCGTAAGTTTACCCATGGTGCTACTGTTCTTCGTGGTGAGGGAGCTTACACGGGAAAGCCAACGGACGTCATCATGGTGGTTACTCCCCGGGGGCAGTTCACCTTTTTACGTGATTTAGTCAAGGCGGTGGATGCCAACGCCTTCATGAGTATTCAAAAGTCAGATGTCGAGCAAGGAGAATATACGCATTATTCGCTTTAGCTTTCAGTACTTTCAATAGCAAAAGGGGAGCGGGAGCGAAGTCGTTTACGACTTCGCTCCCGCTCCCCTTTATTTATATGGATTGTGAAAGACTGATAGCCAGCCCCGTGACGTGATTGTTTACTAACGGCCCGTCTCAGTACTAATTAGAGGTTGTCACCCTTTTCGTATTGGAAGAGTGAGTTTTGTAGTGAGTCATTAATCATTTCATGGATGATTTGCTTGGACATCTCGGTAATGTGGTCAGCCGTCTTAATGTTGGAGTTGGTGAGGAATTCAGTTAATTCTTCACCGTCATAAGCATCGGCCTTGGCATCGGTAGCGGCGATACGACCGAGTCCATAGGAGAGAACCTGTCCACGGTAGGTATTAATCTTATTGATGAATTGGTGGTAACGTGGTTCCGTAATTACTTGCATTAACTTGTACATCCAGTAAGCACTGTCTGGTGAGTAGTTCTTACCGGCAACCTTGTAGTTAGCAGGAGTGTCGTTAGCGTTAGCAAAGAATGGAACGTACGGACTGAAGGCGTGGAAACCAAGGTTAACCCATTGAATGGCCGCGTACTTGGCTGGTACGTCATTTCTGATCTGAAGAACGCTGGAGTTTTGGTTCCGGTCTAATGCCAGTGGCCGGAAGAGCTTCCGTTCCCGCTCGTCACCACTAGCGTACGTACCCATTGGGTCGTACTTCGTCTCTTGATAGTGACTGCTCAAGAAGTTTTGGACATCTTGGACGCTCATCAGGTGGTCAGGACGCTGGCAGAATGGAATGTGTGCGCTCGTTGGGTCCTGCTTAACGGATGGTGTGAACATCTTTTGCCCGTACCAAGCCCGTGGGAAGTTGTAGTAGGCGTCTCCTTCGTCGTGGGTCCCGAAGATTTCCCGGTAGTTAAAGTGACCCGGGTCCGGGTTGAGGTGGTACTTGTCGACAAAGTCCCGAATGCCTGGTGCGTACATGAAGTTGTCCGGGTCATCAAAGTCAACTTCTTGGATGCAGGCAATATTTGGTGCGATGGCGTAGCAGTCATCAGGAATCCGCATGGCAACCCATTGGTGACCACCTTCCATTTCCATGTACCAGACCTCGTCCTTGTCGGCGAAGGCCATCCCGTTGGATTCACCGGTCCCGTACTTTTCAATCATCTTTCCGAGCATTTGAACCCCTTCCCGGGCATTCTTGATGAATGGCAGTACAAGGTAAACCATACATTCTTCATCGAGACCATTTGGAACGAGGGGATCGTAGGCGAGTACCCGTTCATTTGTCGTTTCGGTTTGGCAACCAGTCATTGAAACGTTGTATTCGTTAATCCCCTGTTGGTCCCAGCGACCGTAGCCTTTTACACCAACGGCACATGAGGTAAAGCGACAACCCTGGCCGTGTAAGTCACATTCAAAGCCGTTGTAGTCGGAAACATAGTGTTCGCCATCATAGTTTTTGGCAGGGAAAACGCGGTAAGTAATCGGGTTAATACCGTTGTACCAGTCTTCGTCCCGGGCTACCATTGTCGAGCCATCGACACTGGCCTTCTTACCGACTAAAATTCCTGTACATGCATTAATAAATGGCTTCATAACTAACAACCTCCTTAGCGAGTAAGTGAAAAATAATACAAACCACCACATCTCCACTGTAATAGTTATTAGCAAATTTGTAAAGCGCTTTCTTTATTGTAATTACGGCTTTTTTATAAAAATTTTATTAGGAGTGCGGGGAAACGAGGAAGGTCCTCACGAAACTTACTTTTCGGTATAAAAAGGCCGCAAGCAGTCGGGCTTACCGAATGCTTGCGGCCTTTTGGATACTGTGCTGTTAACTTTTAACCTACCTAACGATTAACTTAGTAGTTTAACCGAATTTGCAGTGAACCGGTCTCGACCATGTCACCAAGGGTCTTCATCGCTTGGTCATAAGCGGCGTTTGCCGTTTGCTCGTTAGCCTTTTGAAGTTGATCGGTTAATTCCTTACCGGATAGTTTAGCTGCTTGTTGGTCAGTCTCAATGAGGACGTGGCGGCCAGCAGCCGTGGTCTTTTGCTTGAGCGCTTCGATTAAGTAGTTGTAACGCTTGGGGTGGTCATCGGCGATCGTCGTGATCGTGTGTGTTAACCAGTACATGTTACGAATATCAAACTTAGGCTTAGTATCCCGGTATTGGGCTGGGGTATCGAGTACGTTGGTGTAGAATGGTGCGATCCCGTTAAAGGCGTTTGGCCCAAATGCTAGCCAGCAAATGCCGGCGATTTCAGCCGGAACATCATTCCGGATTTGCAAGATATGGACTTCCTGGTTCCGCTGGAAGCCAATTGGCCGGAAGGCGTGTTGTTCGGCGTCGGTGCCTCGGTCGCTGTATGGGTCATAAGGGGTGTGCTGGTAACGGGAACTTAAGGCGTACTTGACGTCTTCAATCGTTAGCCGGTGTTCAGGCTTCTTAGCAAATGGTAGTTCAGGGTTATCTGGTTGTTCCTCGTCGCTTGGGTTAAAGAGCTTTTGAACGTACCACTGCCGTGGAATATTGTAGTCGTAGTCGGAGTCGGCATGACTACCGAAAATGTGCCGCAGGTTGTAGTGGCTATCGCCGTCGATATTAAGGTGGTAAGTGTCAATCATGTCTTGAAGATCGGCAGAGGCCAGGGTATCGGCAGAAGCAAAATCAAAGTCGGTGATACTGAACCAGTTTGGCGCTACTACATAGGAATCGTCGGGAACCCGTTGAGCAGCCCAGTGGTGGCCCCCAATGGTTTCCATGTACCAGATTTCATCCTTATCGGAGAAGATTACCCCGTTGGATTCATATGTTCCGTACTTTTCAAGGTACTTACCCAGTAGTTCGACCCCTTCCTTGGCGGAGTGAATGTAAGGGAGGACGATGGTAATGAAGTCTTCTTCACCAATCCCGGCCTTTACCATTGGGTCAACCCCCAGTACCCGCGAGTTAGTCGTACTGGTTTCGGTTGCGGACACGGCAACGTTGGCCGCGTTAATTCCGGCCTCACCCCAAATGCCCATTTCCTTTTCCTTGGCTGGTAATTCGGGAACTGCGGTATAGCGCTGCGGGTCGCTTGGTAATTCGACCTGGCACTTGGAAGTAACGGAGCGGTATTCCTTTGGTTGCTTATCAGGAGTAACAACGATAAACCGCTTGGGATTGAAGGCGTGGAAGTAGTCTTCGTTCCGGGCGATCATGGTGGAACCGTCAGCAGTAGCACCTTTTCCCACTAAAATAGTTGTACATGGCATAACACAAAAACCTCCTTAAAAAAGTTACACCTTCATTCTAGTTCAAAGAAAGGGCTTTCTCAAATCGTACTTAAGCGGTGGAACATAAAAAGGCGGGGACGTGACATAAATCCCTCTATATAGATCAAAAGCGAATAACGCGGTACACAAATGGGGCCCAGAGCCCGGCAAAGCCGAACTCTGGACCCCTATTTGTGCTCGCGGGGGTGGCAGATAGCCTAGCTACGTGTCGTGAAGACGAAGTCGTAACCGACTTCTGTCACACTCCCACCAATGGTACTCGTGAAAGTTTAGTTGTAAACGGTCCACGCTTCGCTCTTATTAAAAATGTTATTTGTTATTAGCATCCGGGTTGGTGATCTTAATCCGGTTAGAATCAGTCGATGAGTGGTTTTGTTCAGGAGCATCGGTACTATAGTCATCGACGGTTGACCGGTTATTATTCTCACTGAAGATACTAGTCGACTTATTCCCCTTCTTCTTTTCGATCCGTTCGGCCCGCTTGAGCCCATTCGAATAGTTGTAGTCCGCTGGGTTAACCGGCTTAAAGCCCTTAGGATGATAGAAGCGCAAGAGGTTCTTCTCGTTTAAGGAGTCCGAAAGGCTTAGTTCTTTTTGTACAAATTCCTGTTCCTTCTTTAACCGTTTCTTTTGCTGCCGCGTTAACTTGGCCACCTTACCGGTCCGGTTGTCATAAGTTGTCCCGCTAAGGGTGGTGAAGTGTGGTGTAACAAAGTCCTGGTTACGAAAGGCGACCACCTGGTTGTGCTGCTTGGAGAAGAGGTCGGTCCCGAATTGGATGTACCGTTTCGTGCTAATCCCTAGCAAGTGGAGTAGGGTTGGCAAGACGTCGACCTCACCGCCATAGGTATGCAGAATCTTACCGTGGCCACCGGCATTCGGGATCACGAACATTAACGGCACCCGCTGTAGTTGGGCGTTATCGAAGTCCGTCCAGTTATCGGCATTTCTACCGAGGACGCTTGCCAGTGAGGTGTTTTCACTATTTGAAATACCATAGTGGTCACCGTAAATCATGATAATGGAGTGGTCATACACCCCACTCTTCTTGAGGTAGTTGAAGAATTCTTGCAACGACTGGTCAAGGTAGTGGGCGGTAACGAAGTAGTTATCGACGGTGGTATCACCAGTATTAGTAGTTTGGAAGTTTGGATCCTTATCCTCGTCGTCGAGGTCAAACGGGAAGTGGTTGGTTACCGTTATGAACTTCGCGTAGAAGGGTTGCTGAAGAGTCTGCAGGTACTTAACCGAATCCTTGAATAGTAACTTATCTTTTAGACCATAGCCCGTTGACTTATCACCGGACGTATCGTAGTAACTGGCATCAAAGAAGTACTGGTAACCGAGGTTCTTGTAAACATTGTTTCGGTTCCAGAAACTAGCGACGTTACCGTGGAAGACAGCACTGGTGTAACCAGCCCGCTGGTTAAGGATTGCCGGCGCCCCCTGGAAGGTGTTATCGCTCCCCAGGGTAGCAAATAGTGACCCTTGGGGAAGACCAAAGGTGCTAGTTTCGAGCATGTTTTCGGCGTCACTAGTTTTTCCTTGGCCAACCTGGTGGAAGAAGTTGTCAAAGGCGTAAGTATCATTGCTGTGGTACAACGAGTTAAGGAAGGGTGTTACTTCCTGGTCGTTGATCTTCTTATCGATCAGGAACTGTTGGAAACTCTCCAGGTGAATAATAATAACGTTACGGCCTTTAGCAATCCCAAACATCTGGGGATCAGGCTTGGCGTAGTGCTTGTCAGTAAACTTCTTGACCCGCGTTAATTCAGACTTAGTCGCACTTTGCCGCATTTCATGGATATGCTGGGACTTGACCAGGTCATAGCCGGTGAAGGTGTCGATTCCCAGGTACTTGACGATGTAGTTCCGGTCAAAGGTCCGCCCGAGTAGTTGGGGACGGTCCATTTCGGCAAAGGAAAGGTTGACCCCAAACAAGACGAGTGACATGGAAGTGAAGGCAAAGGCCAATCGGCTGCCGACAGCCCGTTTGTCAAAGTGGATCACCCGGCAGAGCATCAGGATGACGATGATGACGATGTCTAACCAGTAGAAGACATCGTGAACGTTTGTCAAGGCGAGCGAGCTCCCGCTGAGTCCTTGGTTAACCTTAGAGTAACCGGTCATTGTTGCAATCGTCATGAAGTCCGTAAACTCACGGAAGTAAATGACGTTTAGGTAGAGCAGGAGCGTATTGGCAATGTCTAACCCCATGATGACCGGGTAGAAGAAGCGGGCCCGCTTGAAATAAAATGCAATACTATAGATTAAAGCGGTGGTGGCTAGCGGGTTGAATACTAGGATTAAGTATTGAAAAAGGCCACTGGCACCGAGCTTAAAATCCGTGAAGTAAGCAAATAAGGTTTTAAACCAAAAAAGGACCACTAGTAGGGTAAAGAAACCGATCCTAGTGTCCACAAATTTGCTTAATTTTTTCATTAGGAATGTTCCTCGCAATCGATCATTAAGTGATTAATTTTAGTAAATCAGAATTATTTTATCACAGATTACGTTCGAACATTATTTTCGCCATAATCATTGCGAAAATTTAATTGTTTGCCTGAACCGGGATCGGCGTTGGAGCAGTCAACCAGTCATAGCGAAAGAGCCGCTTTAACTGCCGGTTAACCGGAATCCAAATGCCGGCCTTTAAAATATCCTTTAATGAGGCCAGCATTGTTTGATCCTGCTGGTAGGTCTTGGAGAGGGGAATTCGTAATGTTTGGCCGTCTTCTGTAACGACCTTCACGGTGCGACCAGAGACCGCCACGATCTTGGCCGCCACAATTTCGGGATGACTTGTATCTTTAAGTGTCATATTCATTCCTTCTATGCTTCTTAGTCTACGGTGAAAATATGAACAAAGTGTGTTTAAAAGACTAAGTCCCCCCTAAGTTAGGGAACTGGGTTTCTGGTCTTGTAAGCGGTACAATATAGGTATAGTTGAGCAGTGGAGGCTAAAACATGACAAAATTAAACTTATATTTGGTCCGGCACGGCCAGACCTACTTCAACATTTATAATAAGCTCCAGGGGTGGAGTAACTCACCGTTGACGGATAAGGGCAAGGCAAATGCCGTGGCAGCAGGTGAACGATTGAAAAATGTTCACTTTGCAGCGGCCTTTTGCTCGGATACGACCCGGGCGATGGAGACCATCCAAAAGATTCTCGACCTCAATACGGCCGACTCGGTCAAGACGCCGGTGACGTCACCGTATTTCCGGGAGGAATTCTATGGCTCTTATGAAGGAACCAATATGGATATTGCCTGGTATAATGCCGGGGCGCCCCATGGCTTTAAGAACTTCCACGACATTGTTACCGCCCATTCGATCGGTACGGCCAAGGACTGGCTCAAGGAGGCTGATCCTTTCCATGATGCTGAAAATAATCAGGAATACTGGAAACGGGTCGACCAGGGAATCGCGTTAATTCGGCAGGCAGGGTTACCGGATGATAGTAACGTTTTGTGGGTTAGCCATGGTAACACTCTCTTGAGCCTAGTCGAACGCTTTGGACATGGTAAATATGACGTGACGGTTCGCCCGGCCAACGGGAGCCTGACCCAGATGCTACTGACGGATGATGACATTAAGATTGTTTCTTATAATAAATAGTAAAAGGGGAACGAGTAGTGATGAGACCGCTACTCGTCCCCTTTTGCGTTATAATAGGAACAGTTTGCTTTAAGGAAGTAGTTTATTAATGTCAAAATTTAAGCGGCACACGAAGCACGAAATGGCTGTTTGGGAACAGACCCAGGCCAAGGAACTAGCGAAGATTCGGGCTTCACAACGGCATTTGATTTATAATGTGGCCGCCTACCTACTTATTTCCGTGTTGGAGTACTGGTTGGCGGCAATTAGTAAGTCACAAACATTACGGGCGGATGCCTTTAATAATCTTTCGGGAATTATCTCAACGGTGCTCTTGATGTTGGGACTCCATATTGCCCAGGATGTTGATGACGATGATATTATCGGTGCCCGGCTCCCCCAGGGAAACTACCAGGCACACATGGGATCTGACCAACGGGTTCAATTTGTCCGCTGGCGGTACGAAACCATCTTTTCGTTAGTTACCGCGGTGGTGATGATCGCCATTGCCCTCAGCGTTATTATCGATGGGATCAAGGCCCTATTGAATCCGGCTAGCCGGGTAGTTCCCCAACCGGTTGCCATCGTTGGTGCCGGAATTGCCTCAGTAATTATGCTGGTTGTCTGGTACATGAACCGGCGAACTGGTCGGAAGCTGCAAAATGCGGCATTGCTGGCCTCAGCCCAGGATAGTCTCAGCGATGCCTTTACCAGTATTGGAACAATGGTTGCCATTGCCGGGGCCCTCTTGTTTGACCTCGCATGGCTTGATGGGGTTACCAGTATCATCGTGGGCTTTTTCATCCTCTACTCGGGACTAAAGATCTTCTTTGAGAGTAGTTTGAACTTAACCGACTACTTTGACCCGCAGGCGGAAAAGGAATATGGGGATGCCATCCGGGAGGTGCCCAAGGTCCGGCGAGTGGTGGAACTAAAGGCCCACTATAACGGTAACGTGGTAACGCTGGATGCTACCGTAATGGTAAACAGTAAGATGACGATCCTGGAGAGCTTCCAGTTATCAGAACGGATTGAGCAAATGCTCCGGGAGCAGTTCAGTATTATTGATGCTGACATTTCCTTCATTCCCGACCCGAAGACCTTTAAAGATAAGGATGTTAAGGGCCGAATTTAGAAGATATAAAAGATGCTCTGTACATTGAGTCCTCAATGTACAGAGCATCTTTTATATTACTTGTTTACCCGCTTTAACCCGATCCCGGTAAAACCACTGAGGATGGAGAAAACAGGTGAGAAGAGGCTAAAGAAGACAAATGGTAGGAAGTGCAAGACGGGGCCCCCTAACGTAGAGGCCGCAAAGGATCCGGCCACACCCCAGGGGATCAGGTAGTTAATCACGCTTCCCCCATCTTCCAGGACCCGGCTTAGTGCCAATGGTGCTAACCCAATCCGTGTGAAGGCTGGCTTAAATGCCTTTCCGGGGAGAATTACGGAGAGGTATTGTTCACCGACAAAGAGGTTGATCCCGATTCCGGCCAGGATCGTGGTGGTGACCAGTGCACCAGGCCGACGAAGGTGTTTAACCAGTGGTGCCATGGCTGACTGAACGATGTTGAACTTCATCAGGATACCACCTAATGAAAGGGTGACGATGATTAAGGAAACCGTTGCCATCATACTGGTGATCCCCCCACGTGATAATAGGGCATTGACGGTGGTATCACTGGTGTGAGCGACAAAGCCCTCACTAATCAGGTCCGTTAATGACTTGAGTGATTCGTGTGGCTCGTTGAAAAAGATCATTACGACCGAGACAAGGATGTTAATGAAGAGGGTGGGAATGGCTGGAATGTGGCGCCAGGCACAGATGAACATCAGGGCAATTGGTAAGGCGGCCCACCAGCTAATGGCAAAGTGCTGGGTCAAAACACTAGTGGTGTGGGCGATTCGCTGTGAACTGTTAGCCGACCCGGCAGTACCGAGTAGCCAAAAGAGAATTAGGGAGACAACGAAGGACGGAATCGTGGACCACATCATGTTTTTAATGTGGGCGAAAAGGTCACTACCGGCAATCGCCGAGGCTAGGTTAGTCGAATCAGAGAGTGGCGACATCTTATCACCAAAGACGGCCCCGGAAATGATCGCCCCCGCAACCAGGGCTGGATTAATGTTCATCGCCATCCCCATTCCAAAGAGGGCAATCCCGATTGTCGAGATCGTGGTAAAACCACTACCGATGGCCACCCCCACAATTGAGCAGACAATAAAGGTCGAGGGGACAAAAAAGTGACTGGAGATTAACCGGAAACCGACGACCATGATGGTGGGAATAATTCCGGCCTGGATCCAGACCGCAATCAGGGCTCCGATCAGGATAAAGATAAAGATCGGGATGATGGCCGTCGAAATTCCTTCCGTGATCCCTTGGTGGACGTCCTCCCAGGAGGCCCCCCGTATCCGGGCCCAGAAGATTAACAGGGCAATGGTAAAGAGAACCGGTATCTGGGGAGAGAGGCCGAAATGAATCACGGCCGTCCCTAAGATTACCAGCATGACCACTAGAATCGTGACTGCTTCAGTGAAACTAACTTTTTTCATTACTAATTCCTCCCTAAACAAAAAACGTCCCGTTGAATTTAATCAACGGGACGATTATTTAAACCGCGGTACCACCCAGGTTGTGGAAGCCTCCACACTCTTATCAGGTGGTAACGGCACTGATCATGGCCGAACAACTGTGGACTCGTGATAATTCAGTCCCACCGCCTGACCGGTTCGCACATAACCACCGGCTCTCTGACGCCCAGCGAAGGGATCTACTGAAACGATAATTGTTGAAACTATGATAGCTAATTCATTTTTCTTTGTCAAACCGTCTTTTAATCCTTGCTAGCCCAGCGGTGGGTAAAGAGCAGGTTTAACAAGACGGCCGAAATACTGGTAACCACGATTCCGTTACCGAGAATGATTTGGGCTTCGGTTGGCAGGTGTTGGAAGAGTTGGGGATACATTGTGATTCCTAGGCCCAGGCCAATTGAGACCGACGCGGTCAACAGGTTGGCATTTTTCGAAAAGTCAACCTTGTGGAGGATTTGCACCCCTTGGACACCGACCATACCGAACATTACGATCATGGCACCACCCAGGACTGGTTCGGGGATGATTGTTGCGAGTGCCCCCACCTTGGGGAGCAGGCCCAGTCCGAGGAGAAGGAAGGCGGCGTAGTAAACGGGACGCCGGGTCTTAACACCCGACATTTTAAGGACCCCGACGTTTTCGGAGAAGGTTGAGTAGGGGAAGGTGTTGAAGAGACCACCAAGAATAGCGGCAATTCCTTCTGCCCGGTAACCCCGTTTTAAGTCGTTAGTCGTTAGTTGCCGGCCGGTCAGATCACTGAGGGCAAAGAAGACCCCGGTTGATTCGATCATGGTGGTGAGGGAGACCAACATCATGGTAACCATTGCGGAAAGGTTAAAGTGGGGAACCCCAAAGAAGAATAGCTGGGGCGTGTGGAACCAGGCGGCCTGGTGAACCGGGCTTAGTGAGACTTGACCGAGTCCGCCCGCGATCAAGGAGGCGACGAGGATACCGATCAGGATGGCGATGGATTTCATAAAGCCGCGGGCAAAGGCGGAAATCACCAGGATAATGGCGATAGTTAAAAAGCCGACGATAAGGTTAATGGGGGCACCGAACGAAGCGGCGGTAGCGGTCCCGCCGCCCAGGTCTTGGAAGCCCACCGGAACCAGTGTAAAACCGATAATCGTGATTAAGGAGCCGGTGACAACTGGTGGGAAGAAACGCTTGAGACGGGCAAAGAAGCCGGCAATCAGGAAGACAAAGATCCCGGCCGCGATAATGGCCCCGTACATGTAGGTAATTCCTAACTTACCACCGATAGATTCGAGTGGGGTAACGGCTTGGACAGCGCATCCTAAGACAACTGGTAACCCGATCCCGGTTAGTGGAGTTTGCTTTAACTGTAAGAGGGTTGCCACCCCGCACATGAAAATGTCAATTGAAACCAAGTAGGTCATCTGGAGACTGGAAAAGTGCAGGTAGTGGCCAATCAACAGGGGGACCAGGATATCCCCCGAGTACATGGCCAGTAGGTGTTGGAAACCTAAGATGAGGTTTTGCCATTCACCAGCAAAGCGGTGGAGGGCTAAAGAACGACGAGCAGTGGTTGAAGTTACTTGCTTCACAAATAATTCCTCCTTGAGTAACTAATGAAGTCAAATAACAGCCTAAAAAAGGGACTGCAGACAAGAGTCGCAGTCCCGGATTTACTAATAAGTCTGGTGCTTATAGTCCAAAGTTTAAGGCTCTGGGTAGAAACTGCCGACCATATCACGGCATTATATAGGCTATCGATTTGAACAATTAAAAGTATCCTAACACCACCCGGAGGTCCTTGGCAAGTCATTACTTCCACCAGCGCCGGTTGATGAGAAAGATCACGCAGGCCACCATTAAGACAATCGTAATTACAATGGTGATCAACCAGGAGTAGTCCCAGTTGGCAAGGGGAAGCTTCACGTTTTCACCGTAAAAGCCACCGACGATGGTCGGGATTGACAAAACGATCGAGTAGATGGTGAGGTACTTCATCGTTTGGTTTAGGTCACTGTCAAGGACCTTACTGTAGGCGTTAGACACCCGCTCGGAAACATCTGAAGTCATCTGGGCCATTTCTAGTCCCTGCTGGGCTTCGACAATGACATCATCCAGATCGTTGCTTTGCCGGGTGGACATCTTATTGGCAAAGCGGCGTTTAAATTCTTCTAGCAGTGAGACGTTTCCCTTCAGGGAGGTCAAAATGTAGACCAGGCCGGTTTCAATCTCCATAAATTCCGTAATCGCCTTTCGGCCGGTCCGCTTTTGCAAATTTTGCTGGATTTGCTGCCGCTGTTGGTCGACCCGCCGAAGCGGACCAAAGTAGTTGGTGGAGAGCCGGTAGAGGACCGGGAAGACCAGGTCTAATTTATCGGTAATGGGGCCCCGCCTTTGGAGAATCCGTAACTGGTTAGCGATAATCCCATTGACGAAGTTAGTCTTAGCGTTGGTGAAGGTGATGATGTTGTTAGTGGTTAGCATAATACCAATTGGGGCCGTCTGGGGGGCCGTTACGGCATGGGTCGGAACATAGACGTCAAAGATTAACAGGGTGACACCAGCGTCGGGGTCAACTTCTACCCGGGCCTTTTCGTAGGGGTCAATTGCGTAGTCTAAGAGTTCTTGTGTGACCTCATATTTTTCGATTAGGGCTGCTCGTTCACGCGGCAGGGGTTCAAAAACGCTGATCCATAAGCTGTGTTCATTGATCTTTTCGGTACTAAGCACACCATTCACCACCTAAAAAGTCTTATAATAATATTCAACGCTATAAAAGTACAAAAGTAAAGCGCCACCGCCCAATCATTTCCCGGGAAATATTAAATTAAAAGAGGAGACTAAATGGAAGCACCCGTTCGTTGGAAAATTGAAGAAGTCTTACCGGCCAAGCAACCATCGCTAAGTTTACGGGCCTTGCTACACCAGCAGTGGTTACTGCCCAACCGCTATATCCACTATTTGCGCCGGCGCCAGCACGTGCTGGTCAATGGGCAATACCGTTACGTTAATGAGTTAGTACGGGCGGGAGAACAGATTACGTTACTCTTTAACGGTGACGAGTTTCGTAATCCGGCCGCTAACCAGTATGTTCCAACTGCCGATCCCCACCTAGCAATCCTGTTTGAAAACCGCGATTTACTGGTGGTTAATAAGCCCCGCGGTCAAAAGAGCCATCCTAACTATCGCGGAGAACCGGGAACATTGATGAATGATGTTGCTGGCTACCTCGCTGGTAGCAATGCCGGGGCCTTTATGATTCACCGCCTTGACCAGGAGACGAGCGGGGCGATGATTGTTGCTAAGAACCCGGTGGTGGTGCCCGTCTTAAACCGCCTAATTAGTGATGGTGAAATCCACCGTCAATATTTAGCCGTGGTCAATGGGACGTTTACTGGCACCGGAAGTTTGGACTGGCCGATCGGTAAGGATGAAAATGACCTTCGGAAATACCGGGTTGCTGGCCAAAATGCCAAGCCCGCCCGAACCTTTTACCGGGTGCTTGCGACTAACGGTGACCGGACATTGGTACGGCTTAAGTTAGCCACGGGCCGGACCCACCAACTCCGGGTGCACCTGGCCCATAGTGGTCACCCCATTGTCGGCGACCCGCTTTATGGGAAAGGTGATGGGCAAGGGCCAATGCTACTCCACGGGATTGCGCAACAGCTGGTCCTCCCCTTTTCGTTTACCCGAATAAAAGTTCAGGCACCTTTACCACCCTATTTTCAGAATTATCTGTTAAAATACAAATTAGAATAGATAAAAAATTTCACCAAAGGGAGGACATCAATTGTCACTTTTAGAAAAGTTATATGGGCCCTTCTTTGACCCACATAACTGGGCAACGGTCATTACTTCAGGTCAGGACTGGCTGATCATTTTATCCCTAGTCTTGATTGAGTGCCTGTTGTCTGTTGATAACGCGGTGGTGTTGGCCGCCCAGACCCGGGTATTGCCAACACTGAAGGAACAAGAAGAGTCTCTTTTTTATGGTATCTGGGGTTCTTATATTTTCCGCTTTTTAATTATCGGTATTGGTACTTACCTAATTCACTTCTGGGAAATTAAGGTAATTGGGGCGGCTTACTTAGTGTACTTGGTTTACCGCTTCTTCCATAACCGCTATTCCGGTAATAAGAAAAAGCAACGGACCGTCCACACGGGTGCTAAAAGGCTGACTGGCCGGAAGCAATTCTGGGCGGTAGTGGCCCAAATTGAGTTTATGGATATTATCTTCTCGGTTGACTCCGTATTGGCCTCGCTGGCAATCTCATCTAACCCGGTGATCGTGCTGATCGGTGGGATGATTGGGATCGCCTGCATGCGGGGGGTTGCCGAGATAATCATGAAACTCATGCGGCGGATTCCTGAATTGGAACCGATGGCCTATGCGTTAATCTTTGTGATTGCCTTTAAGCTCTTCTTGACAATTCCGGCAATTGATATTAAGATCCCTTCGCAAATTTTCGGCCTCTTTATGTTACTGGCGTTTGCGATCACAATTATTGTGCATTTCATTCGGCGGAACGAGAATAAGAAAGAGAAGGAGAAAAAAACGGATGGCGATTGAAGTAACTAGTGAAAATTTTGACCAGGCGACTACTGGCCCACTAACGGTGGTGGACTTTTGGGCACCCTGGTGTGGTCCTTGTAAGATGATGGCTCCGGTAATGACTAAGCTGGAAGACCAATTTGGTGACCGGATCAAGTTTGTCAAAATGAACGTGGATGGTAACCAAGAAATTGCCCAGCGCTATAAGGTAATGAGCATCCCTTCGCTGGTCCTTTTCCGGGATGGTAAGGCGGTCGAAAAGGTAACGGGTGTGTACCCAGAAGTCAAGCTCGCCCACTATTTTAACCGGAAGTTAGCAGAAGA
Source organism: Limosilactobacillus sp. (assembly GCF_051873035.1). Taxonomy (GTDB): domain Bacteria; phylum Bacillota; class Bacilli; order Lactobacillales; family Lactobacillaceae; genus Limosilactobacillus. The sequence continues at coordinate 41,139 of NZ_JBJEEL010000023.1, read as the reverse complement.
ATAGTCGATAGTATCAAAGTAAAAGCCTGACGAAGAATCCTGTCAATTCTCGTCAGGCTTTTTATTATTGATTATCAAAATTTGGCTGGTAGTGCCGGTACAACCAAAGGGCGAGGAGGAAGGTTAAGAGGTCAGACACCGGCTGTGCCGCCAGGATCCCGGTATAGCCAAACAGGGTGTGTAACACAAAGATGACGACGACAAAGATCAGCCCCTGCCGGCAAAAGGATAGCCAGAATGCGGGAACGGCCTTACCCATTGACTGGAACATGGTGGTAAACACCAGGATAATTCCGGCGAGGGTTGCCGATGAGCTGAGCCAGCGAATCATCTTAGTCCCCTCGTGGATAACGGTTGGGTCATTCATGAAGAGACGGATCAAGACGGGCGCTAGGGCGATCAGGATAACGGTGGCAATCAGCGAGAAACCCGCAACGACCAGGAGGTCAAAGTGGATGGTTTCGCGAAAGCGTCGTTGGTCCCGCGCACCGTAGTTATAACCGATTAATGGCTGGGCCCCAAAGGCGAGTCCCGCCACGATCATGTTGGTTACCAGGCTGATTTTAAGGGCGATTCCCATGGCCGCAACGCTAGCGGCGCCATAATCGATTAGGTAACGGTTAGTCAATGCCGTAGCAAAGGTGGCCATCAGGTTGGTGATCGAGGCCGGAATCCCAATGGCATAAATTTCCCACTGGAGGTGGCGACTGATCTTAGTTTCCCGAATGGACGTCGTTAGTTTCTTACTCCGGTAACGGGTATAGTAAACCATGATCACATCACTAATCACGGTTGAGGTAACGGTTGCCAGGGCGGAACCGGCCGCTCCCCAGCCACAGGTGAAAATAAAGATGGGGTTCAAGATGATGTTGATCCCGGTCCCCGTCATACTGGCGATCATGGACTGCACCGCCAGGCCTTCTGTCCGTAAAATGTTGGTCGGAGTGAGCCCAAAAATCACGAAGGGAGCACCCCAGGCCATTACCAGATAGTATTCCCGGGCGTACTTCCAGGTACTGGCTGAAGCACCGAGTAGGTGGAGAAAGGGCGTTTGAAAAAGCAGCATGGCGATGGTAACGATGATTCCGCAGAGGATCGACACGTAGAAACAATAACCACTGACAAAGCGACCGGTCCGGTCCTGGTGCTCACCGAAAAGGCGGGAAATCACCGAACTGCCACCCAAGCCAAAAATATCACCAAGGGCGATCATCATTGTAAAGAGGGGCGCCCCTTGTGAAACCCCGGCGACCAGGTCCGGGTTCTGGGTTTTCGAAACGAAAAAGGTATCGACCATGTTATAAACGAGGGTAACGGTCATGCTTAAGACGACCGGCATGGCCAGGGTAAAATAGGCCTTTTTAATTGAGGTATTTTCAAATAAGTCGTTCATTTTCTTCACTCCAATAGTGATTATTTTACGAGCGCCCGCAAGGAAAAGCAAAGGCCATTTTTAATACTGAAGGGGGCTTCACGACGCGTCGCTAGGCTACCTGCCACCCCGCGAACACAAATAGACCTCAAGCGTTCGGTTTTCCGAATACTTGAGGTCATTTGTGTACTACGTTGTTGGCGACGGACTTTACGTCAAGGTCCCTTTAATACAAAAGGTTAATCTTCAAAGAAGCGGTATAGGTCCTTACCGGTTAACTTTTCCTTATCCGGCCCGGAAAAGTCGGCCTTGATTTGACCGTCCTTCAATACGATCAGGCGGTTACCGTACGTTAGGGCGTCCTCAAGATGGTGGGTGATCATCAAGGCCGTGAGGTGGTCTTGGGTAATCCGCTCGTTAGTGGCGTGAAGGAGGTTCAGACTGGTATGCGGATCCAGTGCCGCGGTATGTTCATCCAGTAATAAAATATCGGGCCGCTTCAGGGTCGCCATTAAAAAGCTGAGTGCCTGTCGCTGACCACCGGACAGGGCCCCAGTAGCGGTCGTCATTCGGTCTTCTAGGCCGTTATTCATTGTGGCCGCTAACTTAGTAAAACGGGCCAGATTGGGCTTGAGCCGGCGGGGAACCAGGTGGCGTCGTTCACCACGTTTGGTGGCCAACAACATGTTTTCAGCCACCGTCATCCGGGGGGCGGTCCCTAGCTTGGGGTCCTGGAATACCCGCGCAAGGAAGGTTGTTCGCTGTTCTTCCGATGTCCGGGTAATATCTGCGCCGTTATGCAAAATTGTCCCTTCATCGGCATGGAGGTTACCGGCAATGACGTTGAAAAGGGTGGACTTACCGGCACCGTTAGTCCCCACGATGGTAATAAAGTCACCGTCGTTGATTTTGAGGTTAATCCCCTTGAGGATGGTGGTTTCATTGGCCGTCCCCTTATTGACCACGGTCTTAACATCTCGTAGTTCTAAAATTGGTTTACTCATGCGGACGAACTCCTTTCAAAATGGGCCGTTTAATTTGAAGTTGCTGTTCAAGCTGTGGAATCATCATGCAGATTGCCAAAACGATCGACGAAATCAGGTTAAGGTCGTTTGCTGAGAAGCCGAGTTGGAGGACGGCAAGCAGGATGATCCGGTAGATGATACTACCGAGGGTAACGGCCACTAAACGTTGGTTTAAGGTTAGTTCACCGAAGGCCACTTCCCCAATGATAATGGAGGCCAGGGCAATAACGATGGTCCCAATCCCCATATTGATGTCGGCATAACCGTTGTTTTGAGCAATCAGGGCACCACAGAGACCAACCATCCCGTTGGAAACCATGAGGCCGACGATTACCATCTTATCGGTGTGGATTCCTAGTGATTTGGCCATCGTGGCGTTATCACCAGTGGCAATGAAGGCCTGCCCGTAGTCGGTAGCAAGGAAGAGCACCATTAGCACGGTCACGATTGCGATGACGATAATCCCCATTACCACGCTGTCAAAATATTGGGGAAGACTAGTCATGAACCGCCCACTAAAGAGGGTCGGTTTGCCGAGTAGGGAAATGTTGGACTTCCCCATGATCCGGAGGTTAACGGAGTAAATGGCGGTCATGGTTAAAATCCCGGCAAGCAAACTCGGAATTTTCCCCTTCGTGTAGAGGAGACCGGTAATTAGGCCGGCAATCATTCCGGCGAGGATCGCCAAAAGGGTTGCAACGAGTGGGTCAACACCACGCGAGATGGCAGTAACGGCCGTTGCGGCCCCTAGTGGGAATGTTCCTTCAACGGTCATGTCACAAAAATCAAGGATTCGGAAAGTAAGGTAGAGGCCGAGACCCAGGAGTGCCCATAATAGTCCCTGCCCGATTGCTGATACCATAAGATTCATTGATAAATCGCTCCTTTCGTTTTGGCTTCATGTTCAAACCTTGCCGGGACGTGTAGTCCTAATTTGCGGGCCTGTTTAAGGTTCAAGACGGGGTCACCGTGTCGAACATATTCGATTGGCATGTTGGCTGGCTTTTTACCCTTCAAAATAGCAACGGTCATCTTAGCTCCCCGGACCCCTAGTTGGTACTGGTTAACGCTGTAGGTAGCGACACCGCCCTGCTTAACCATTGTGGCTGCAGCAGGGAAGACCGGCTTTTGAGCGGCGTTGGTATTTTTGACCAGAGTTTGCATGGCCCCGGCGATTGTGTTATCAGTCGGTACCACCACGGCATCGACTTGCTGGAGCATCTGCTCAGAAACCTGGTTGAGGTCGTTGCTGTTAGCGATGGAGTACGCCTTGAGGTTGATCCCCATTCGCCGGCATTCACGTTTGATCTGGTGGTAACCCGCTACGGCTGAAGCATCACTAGATGTGTAGATGACGCCAAGTGTTCTTAAGTGGGGTAAGAATTCCTTGACCAGGGTGAGCTGTTCCTTGATCGGTGCCTGGTCGGAAATTCCACTGATGTTACCACCAGGATGACGGTTATCTTTAACCAGGCCGGCACTTTTGGGATCGGTAACGGCCCCTAAGACAATTGGTGTCTTAGTAGTCGAATTAGCGACCGCCTGGGCCGCCGGAGTCGTAATGCCAAAGATCACGTTGCAGTTATCATTGACGAGTTTCCCCGCCATTGTCTTGAGGTTACTCTGGTCACCATTGGCATTTTGGTATTCAATTTTGATATTTTTACCATTATGATAACCTTCGCGCCCTAGCTCATCGATGTAACCTCGGTAGATCTGATCCAGCGCGGGGTGGTGCATCAAGGTTAGCACCCCGACTTTCGGGGTTCGCTGCCTGATGATCTGCCCGCCACTTTCTGTAAAGAATGCTACTCCTAGGAAGGCCACTAACAAGGCGATCAGGGTATACATTCGCTTCATAATTTGTCACACCTTTCTAAAATAAAAAGGGAGTCCACATACCTGGACTCCCATCTTGGATGGCAAAATAAAAGTCCGCATGTGGATCCATGCGGACTGAATGAATGTCAAAATCAGCCGGCACAGATGCAATCTGTCTCTTCAGGTTGCATCCATGACGAATCAACCTGAACCTACCGGCTTTGCCAACGATTAATACGGTTGTTGAACTGATTTTGCTTCATTGAACTTGCTCCCTTAACATTAATTGCCTTTTAGTATAGCTAAGCACCCCGGCAGTGTCAATAGTGGAAGTGAAAATTGCTGACCACCGTGTGCGTGTGATACCATGAAATTAATACTTTAATGACACGAGGGAGAAAAAATGGCAGTTTTAGATGTTGAAGGACTGACGATGAGCTATGCTGATAAGAAGCTCTACGAAGACGCCAGCTTTCAGTTGGAAAAACATGAACACATGGGGATTGTGGGCCAAAACGGGGCCGGCAAGTCCACTTTAATTAAAATCTTAATCGGGAAGGTCCTGCCAGTGGCGGGGAAGATTAAGTGGCAAAAGGGCGTTAAGATTGGTTACCTTGACCAGTACGTTGATATCCCGAAGGGGATGACGCTAATTGAGTTCTTACATACGGCTTTTGCCGACCTGTATAAGTTAAATGACCAGATGAACCAGTTGTACCAGGACTATGCGAGTCAGATGGACGATAAGTTGTTGACGCGGGCCGGCCAAATCCAGGAAAAACTCGACGCCAATAACTTTTACGAGATTGAGACCGCAATTGACCGGGTGATGAATGGCCTGGGCCTGACGGAAATTGGTAAAGAGCACGTCGTTTCGGAAATGAGTGGGGGCCAGCGTTCTAAGATTATTCTGGCTAAGATGTTGCTAGAAAACCCGGACGTGATCCTACTGGACGAACCGACGAACTACCTCGATACCGCCCATATTGAATGGTTAATCGATTACTTAAATGACTACGATGGTGCGGCCATGATTATCTCGCACGACTATGACTTCCTAGAGCAGGTTACTAACACCATCTGTGACGTTTCTTTCAATAAAATCACCAAGTACCGTGGCAGCTTCCAACAGGCAATGCGGCAAAAGGAAGAACGTAAGGAGGCCCAGGAACGGGAATACGAAAAGCAACAGGTCGTCATTGAAAAGGCCGAGCGCTTTATCCGTAAGAATAAGGCTGGCTCTAAGTCAACAATGGCCAAGTCCCGGGAAAAGATGCTGGCCCGGATGAAACGGGTTGACCCGCCGGCCGATAACCTGAAGGCCGTTTTCCACTTCCCGTATGAAAATACGGGGTCCGCTAATGCACTTCGGGTTAATAAGTTGTCCGTCGGTTATGGCCGTCCCCTCCTGGCCCCGGTCACCTTCTCGATGACGATGGGCGAAAAGCTGCTCTTCACCGGGTTTAATGGTGTGGGTAAGTCGACGTTAATCAAGTCGATTCTGAAAAAGATCCCAGCACTGGCCGGTTCGGCGACCTTCTCACCGTCGGCCAAGATTAACTACTTTGACCAGGACCTGGAATGGGATGATCCTCAATTGACACCTCTTCAGACCATTCAAAACCTCTTCCCAACGATGCAGCCGCGGACAATTCGAACGAAGCTGGCCCGGGCGGGAATTAACGCTGCCAATACCCAAAAGCCGCTTCATTTACTGTCAGGTGGGGAACAGACTAAGGTTAAGCTGGCGATCCTGGAGTTAACACCATGTAACTTTTTGATCATGGATGAACCGACCAACCACCTTGATGATGAGACCAAGGATGGATTGAAGAAGGCCCTGCAAGAATTCCCTGGTAATTTAATTCTGGTCAGCCACGAAGAAAGTTTTTACCGGGGCTGGCTAGATAAGGTGCTTAACGTGGAGAAGCTGAGTTTGAAAAAATAGGAGGCGGGAACAATGCCGTACACGATCTCGGAGCTAGTGGTCTTCTTCTTTACCTATTCAGTGATTGGCTGGTTATGGGAAACGGTCTACTGTTCAATCAAAGACCACCACTATGCCTACCGGGGCTTTTTATTTGGGCCCTATTGTCCAGTCTATGGTTTTGCCATTACGACAATCCTGGTAACTACTTATCGGGTGCGCAATAACCTGTTTTGGTTGTTTGTGGTGGGGATGATCGTGGCTAGTCTCTTTGAGTATTTTGCCAGTCTCTTTTTGGAAAAGGTGTTTCACATGAAACTTTGGGATTATTCCCAGCTGTGGGGAAATCTCCAGGGGCGAATTGCACCGGCCATCTCACTCTTTTGGGGGATTGGCGTCGTGTTGCTGGTTCACTTTATTCAGCCCTTTGTCCAGGAAGTTATTAACTGGGAAGAGATGTGGACGCACGGCTTCTTAGCCCTCTTTATTACTGTTGGTATGGGGACCGATACGGTAATGACGGTCTTCAGCATCAGACATTTCCACATGACGACCAAGCAGTGGGATCAACGAATTAATGCCTTCCAGGAACGACTACGGCAACGGCTGCAAGCAGCGTCGGAACCGGAAGAACGAGCGTTGCGGAGACAGCAATTGGCCGATTGGCGCCAGTCCTTTATTGACCGCTTGGAGGAAGGTTCTAGTCGTCGCCTGAACTGGAACGAGCGGCGGTTAATTAAGAGTTTCCCGCGGATGAAGGTGCTCGATGCCAAACGCTTTAATCAGGTTAAGCAGGACCTGTTAAAAAAATAGTTTGAATATTTAGCAAAAAAAAGTTAAAGATCAGGTAAATTGACTGTAGTTTACCTGATCTTTTTTTATAATGGGATGCAATTGATAAGGGAGGAGGCCCAGTATGAAAACCAAGAAGCAAAATATCGTAATCATTGTGGTTGCCGTTCTCGCATTAGTAGGGATCATTACGGGCCTGGTGATTAACTACCAGCACCGGCGATCCGCCACACCAGAACAACACTCAACGGACATTACCACCACGCAGTTTATTAAACAGGTTGCTCCGGCGGCCCGTCAGGAGCAAAAGCGGTACCATGTCCCAGCTAGCATCACAATTGCGCAAGCGGGCCTTGAATCTAACTGGGGACGGAGTCGATTAGCTGCTAAATACAACAACCTCTTTGGAATTAAGGCCAATTCAAAGCAAAACCGCGTTCGGATGTACACCACGGAAAACGTGAACGGGAAAGATATTCAAGTTAAGCAATACTTCCAGACCTATGATAGCTGGGCAGACTCAATTCGGGCGCACACCCTATTAATCGTTAATGGGACAGCCGATAACCATGACCGTTTTAAGGCGGTTACCACGGCACAAAATTACCGGCAGGCGGCCCTAGCCTTACAACAGGGTGGCTATGCAACGGACCCGAACTACGCTAGCAAGTTGATCTATGCGATTAGAAAGTATAATTTGAGCCAGTATGACCACTAAAATCTTTTCACTTATGTAATAAAGGTGGACGAGGAAAATAATATTTTCCGGTCCACCCTTTATTTTTAATTCAATTCAGTTTCGTTTCCGGTGACGCGTTGCCGACGGAAGTGGTGGAATAATAGACCAACCACCAGGCCAACTAATGCGGGTACCAACCATGACAGCCCCATGCTAGCCAATGGGAGGGCACTTCGCCAGCTGGCAACAGCCTGTCCAAAGTGACTAGCACTGACAACGGCGGGGAAGGCGACTACCATATCACCAAGGGCCGGAACGACGGTAAAGAGGACTACGAAGAAGTAAACTACGCCATCGCGGTTAAACAGTGGTGAAGCAACTGACAAGAGGATAAGGACCATTGCCAGCGGGTAAAGGAACATCAGCATAGGGGTTGACCAGGCGATGATTTGGTCCAGGCCAAAGTTAGCGGTCAAAAACGAGGCCAGGCAGCTAAGTGCTAACCAGGTGTGGTAACTCACCTTTGGGAAGTGCTTATGGAAGTCCTGGGCAAAGGCGGCTACTAAACCAACGGCGGTTGTCAAGCAGGTTACGGTTAACAGGAAGGCCAGGAGAACCTGCCCAAAGGCACCAGCATAGGCGTTAACCAGTTGGTTGAAAGCGACACCACCATCGGCGGAAACCTTAAAGCGGCCGAGTGACATGGCGCCCATTAAGATCAGGAGTAGGTAGATCAGCCCGATCCCACTAACGGCGAGGACACCGGACTTAGCAACGACCTTAGAAACGTCCTTGGCCCGCCGCTGCCCCATTGAGCGAACCGCGGTGACCACGGTAACCCCAAAGGCTAGTCCGGCAAGGGCATCCATGGTGTTGTAGCCTTCTAGGAAACCATTGGTTACGGGCCCATGGACATATGCACTCGTAACGGGTGCCGTGGCCGGGTTACCCAGTGGCCGTGCAAAGGCAACTACGAAGACGAGGAAGAGAAGTGCTAAGAAAACGGGATTCAAGACCTTACCGACATTTGCCAGAATGTCGTTTTCCCGGTAAGAAAAGGCGAAGGCGGCTAAAAAGAAGAGTGCTGAAAAGAGCAATAATGCCCAACCCTGAGCGGCCTTAGGAAGAAACGGTGCTACCCCAACGGTAAAGGAAACGGTCGCGGTTCGTGGCGTACCAAACAACGGCCCGATGGTAGCGTGAATAAGGACCATGAAGACGAGGGCAAAGACGGCACCGAGTGGGCGACCGATGTCGTAAACCCCCTCAGCCCGGGTAACTGCGACTGCAAGAACGGACAGCAGTGGTAGTAAAACCCCGGTAACGAGAAAACCAAGGGCGGCGGGGGCCCAATTCGCACCGGCCAGTTGGCCTAGGTGAAGCGGGAAAATTAAGTTCCCGGCACCAAAAAAGAGGCCGAATAGTAGCGAGGCTACGACTAAGTACTGCTTGAATGAAAGCTTAGGTGATGTTAAATCACGCATAAGAAATCCCTCCTAGAATGCTAATAATTACTTTGACCCCAATAAAAAAGTCCCTTAACCAACTGACATTGGTTAAGGGACGCTTGAGCGTGGTACCACCCTATCTTTTAGCCTGCTATTTTAGCGGACTCTTCACGTACGGCTAACTAGCGATACGCTGACACGATAATGGGTGCTACCACCTAATCTTACTGGATTTTAAGATTAGGACTCGAAAGTGATTTTCACCCCGCTGTTTAACTATCTCCTTACACCTCACGAGACTCGCTGTAGTTGCTGGTGGGATTACTCTTCTTTCTCATTGCGATCGAATAATTAAATTGTTGTTTATTATTCTAATTAAAATCTCATAAAAGTCAACAGTTAATTTGGCCAATTAGGAATTAATTGATTTCTTCACTAGCACTAGCGTAGGCGGGATCACCGTTCAGTGCCCGGCCAATTGCCCGTTCAACCGCGGTATTGGAGGTTACGTTAGCAATTGCCAGTGGCTTGTCATAACGTTTAGCGTGGTGGTTGGCTAACTGGCTAATCCGGTGGTGAATTGCGTCGATGCAGACGACGACGAAGTCCGCATTTCTAATTTCCCGCTTGAGGGTACTCGAAGAAACCTTTTCTTCGGCTGAAGCATCGAGACCATGGAAGACACCGTGGTGTTTAGTAATAACCGGCTTAAGTCCCTGGACCTTATCCCGGATACCAGTGATTACAAGTACCGTCCGTTGCTTAAGGTCATAGTCGAGCTTCTTTTCGTAATCGTGCCGTGGATGGGAAACGGTCTTAACCTTCTTTGGCTTCGGGGCCTGCTTGGTGGTGTCATAGTCAGTCTTTTCATGAATCCACCGAATAGAACCATCAGCTGCGTCTTTCAGCCCGTTGCCCCGGTCGTAGTAGGCAAAGTCAATTACCATTCCGGCCTTAAGGTTGCGGCCCGGGTACTTAAAGGGATCTACGACGACCGTGTTTTCAGGGGCCTGGTCAAGAATGGAGTTCTTCTTCAGGGTGCTGCTGATTTGCAAGACGTCAGAACCGGGAACCGCCGTTAGTTGGGCGTATTCTAGGACCGCGATCTTATCCGGTTCGTAGTCCGGAAGGTGGTCACTGGTGACCCGGCGGATGGCGGGGAGACCACGTACTTTTTGATCATAGTCTAGTTCTACGACGTCGCCATCTTCAACCGGGAAGGGAAGGTGGTGGAGGATCGCCTCGGAGTAGTAATGGTGGTTAATCTCGGCACCCGAAAGCTTACGGTGGACGAGGTAGCGGTTATCGGCGGCGAGACGCTCCTCCGGGGTGATTTCCTTCGGGGCCTGACTTTCGACCGGACCGCGGGGGGATAATGCCGGCCGGGTTGGCTCCTTGCTTGTTGCCGGTCCCGTCAGGAGGGAACGAAGCTGCTTTTTAGCTTCGGTTGGTAGCTCCTGGGTACGGGCAAGCGGGCGTTGGTGGAAACGGTGCTCCTTGTTTACTGGGGTCGCTGGCTTAGTATCCGTTTCGACATAGTGGTTTAAAATATTTAGAATAGTGGTCAGACTACGTTGGGTTTGAAGCAGACTTTGGGGATCACTGCTGGTATTTTGCAGGAGGTCGATTAATTCCTGCCGGTAGTCATAAATTTTCATTTGGCATGTTCCTTTCTTAGACTCATTGCTTCAATGATACCAAGTTAAAGTGGCGCTGTCAGGTTAAACGCAACGTTGATACTTGGTGAAGGGTGAAAAAACGGTATAATAATAGATATTAAAGAGATAAGGTGGTCATTAAAGATGGTTAAACGGTTAATTAAACTTTTTTCGCACAATGATTTAGATGGGTTTGGGGCCCCGATGTTATTAACGGCAGTTCAACCCACCATGTTTGCCGACGCTGAATTTGATATGACTAATTGTGGCGCTGGTCGTATTGATGAGACCTTTGCCCGTTGGTTAAAGACACCGGAGGCTAACCGCTTCACTGATGTTTATATTATGGACATGACACCGGATAGTGAATATACTTTCCAGCAGTTAAATGCCAACTTCGCCAACCATTGGCTAGTCTTTGACCACCACGAAAGTGAAGAGGGACTGCGGCAAAAGTACGCTGCTAATTCGGTCCAGCCGGCCAACCCACAGGTTAACCCGAGTGCGGCAAGCCTGGTTTGGGACTGGTTAACTCAGCAGCCCCACTTTAATGACCTACCGGAAGAGCGGCGGCAAGAGCTGGCTTACTTGGTTGAATTGATCCGGGCCTATGATACCTGGGACTGGCAAAATGATCCTGATATGGCGGACACGGAACGAACCGCGGCCGATGACCTCGACCAGCTGTTTTGGTTCTACCCCCTCCAGGATTCGGCAACCTTCATGCTCGATGTCTTTAAAGCCGGCTGGGCAAAATACCGGGATGCTAATAAACTCCTGATTAAAACGCTGAATGAACGCAGGGCGAAGTACCTTAAGAGCCACCTTAAAGATGTCTTGAAGACCAAGCTCGACGGTCACCAGTTTGGGATCGTGTATGCCAGTGACTACAAGTCTGAAATTGCCCATGAGCTGTTGGAGCAAAATCCGGAAGTAGACGCAGCCCTGGTAATTAGCCCCGTTAGTGTCTCACTGCGGAGTAATGGTAAGCTGGACGTGGCGAAGTTTGCTGAGAAGTACTTTGGTGGCGGGGGTCACGCCGATGCCGCTGGTGGTCGCCTGGCGGTTAACCCAATCCAGGTTGGTGAACAGGCGGTGGCCGATGACCTTGCGCAAACGATTAAAAACCAGGCCAGTGAACAGCAATCGACCGAAAGTACCCTGGCCGATAACCTTGACCCGGAAGTGGCTGCCAAGATGGCCGCGCTGTTTAAAAAGAAATAATAATTAAAGGGGGGTGAGAACTCCCCGCAAGTATAAATAGGCCTCAAACGTTCGGGCTTTTCCGAATGCTTGAGGCCTATTTGTGTACCGTGCTGTTGACTTTGGATTTATATAATAGGGTTAAGTCACAGCCCGGCCGTTTACTTAAGTTAGATTTTTAGAAGGTCCATGGGACTAGTTAGTGGGTAGTCAGCATCTTTGATTTCGTCAGGATTGGCCGACCCGTACAGGGCCCCGGCAAACTTGGTGCCAGCCGCTTGGGCAGCCCGGAGGTCATTGATCGTGTCACCAACGTAAACGGACCGTTCAGGGGTACTCCCCAGCCTTTCTACGGCCGCTAAAATGGGTTCGGGAGCCGGCTTATGCTTGCTCGTGTCCGATGAGGTGATAGCCGCATCAAATAGTTTGGAAAATGAGTACCGGCTAGCAAAGTGATCATACTCGGAACGCAATTTCGAGGTGGCGACACCTAAACGATTACCCTTAACCGCTGCCAGTTCAGTCAGTGCCTCGGGGATGTGTTTGAGGATCTTCACCCGGTCTTCACGTTGGTAAGACAGGTTGAACCATTCTTTCTGGATTGGCGTAATTTCAGCGGGCCGCACACCAAAGAGCTTGAGGGCATCTGCCCCGGTAATCCCAAAGAGGCGTTTCATGGTTGCCGCCTCATCTTTGGGGGCCACGTGGTAGCCGTGCTTACGGAGTGTTTCAATCATTGCGGGCATGTACATATCGAAGGTATCGATTAGGGTACCATCAATATCGAAGATAAAAGTATTAATCTGCGACATTTTGTTTTTCCTTTCTGTGCTGAATCCATTTATCAAATTCAGCAACTAACATGATAAGCGCCGAGAAGACGATGACAGCGAGCCATTCAGTGATACTAATGCCCGTTACGTGGAAGGCCGCCTGCATAAATGGTACGTAGGTAAGCAGTAATTGGAAGGCCAGCATAACCCCGATAACTCCCCAGGCCTTCCCGGTAATATTCTTAACCTGGCCAAGAGCATAACGGTCAGACCGGATACTGAAGAAGTAGAAGAGTTTGCTGATGACGATCACGTTGATCATCATCGTTGTGGCGTTGAGCCGACTCGAACCGTGGCCGGTAAACCAATCGTAGGAAACCAGGGCAAAGATCGCCATTAGGGCGGCAACGTACCCCATTTGGATCAGGTCATGACGCTTCATCAGACGGGCGGAAACGGGACGTGGTGTTCGCTGCATCAATCCCGGTTCGGCCTTTTCAAAGACAAAGGCAAACTGGATGGTGATGGCCGCTACCAGGTTAATCCACAGCAGTTGAACCGGCTGCAGGGGAACCTGCTGGGCGGTTAAGATGGAGAAGGCGACCACGAGTCCTTCGGCAAAGGAGGTCGGTAACAAGAAGAGGATACTTTTTCTAATGTTATCGTAGATCCGGCGACCTTCTTTGATAACCGCTGCCATGGTAGCAAAGTTATCATCCCCGAGGATCATATCGGCCGCATCCTTGGCTACATCGGTTCCCTTAATCCCCATGGCGACCCCAATATCAGCCTGCTTAAGGGCCGGGGCATCGTTGACCCCGTCACCAACCATGGCGGTAACCAGCTGGTCGCGTTGCAGGGCGTTAACGATTTCCAGCTTATTTTGGGGTGTCGTCCGTGCAAAGACCTGGTTGTTCTTAGCAGCTGCGGCTTGTTCGTCCGCGGAGAGCTTATCCCACTCCGCCCCGGTAATGGCGTGAATCTCACCAGGAGCGAGTCCCAGTTGTTGGCCGATTGCCCGGGCAGTTTGGGGGTCATCCCCCGTAATCATTTTAACCGCAACACCAGCCTGGTTCATCGTCTTCAGGGCGGCGATAACTTCTTCCCGGGGGGCATCCTGGAGGGCGGCCAGACCGAGCAGGTGAATTCCCTGGTAGAGGTGTTCATGCTCTACTTCGAGGAGGTTTTCGCCTGCGACTGGTTGGTAGCCGAGGGCAATGACCCGTTTACCTTCTCGTGACCAATCATTGACCCGCTTTTGCCACTTAGCATGGTCAAAGTCCGGATCAGCCTGGGCAGCCATTTCAAAGAGTTTGTCGGGCGACCCCTTCACAAAGATCACCTGCTGGTTGTCGGCGGTGTTCTTAGTTAACTCCGCGATGTAACGGTAGTCCGAGTCAAAGGGAAGGAGGTCCAATGGTTCATAAGTGGAGTGGTAGTCCACGCCTAGTGCCTTCTGGTATAGGGTTAAGAAGGCCCCGTCGGTCGGTTCACCATTGATCACCCACTGGTCACCTTCCTGGGTAAGGACGGTATCGTTAGCCTGGAAGCCCGCCTCCAACAGGAGTTTTAACTGCTTGTCGAGGCTAGCGGGTTGATCATTGGTCAAAATTTGACCAGTTGGTGCATAACCGGTCCCAGTAACGGTGTAGTGCCGGTCACCGGACCATAGTTCGATAGCCGTCATCTCATTTTTAGTTAGGGTCCCCGTCTTATCAGTTGCAATAACATCAACTGAACCAAGGGTTTCGACGGCCGGCATGGACTTAATAATGGTTTGGTAACGCTTGGCCATCTTGGAAACCCCGAAGGCGAGGATGACCGACGTGGTAGCGGGCAGCCCTTCGGGAATGGAACCGACCAGCATGGCCACTACGGCCAGTGCCAGTGCAGGTAGTGAGTAAATTTGTAAGAAGAAACCGACGATAAAGATAATCACGGAACCGCCAATGGTAATGTAAGAAACGACGGCACCCACGTGGTCAATCTCCTTAGTCAGCCGCGTCTTCTTCGGCTTTATCTGGGCGACCTCTTGCGAGATTTTACCGATTTCCGTGTCTTCACCGGTCGCCACGACGATTCCTAGACCGCTTCCGCTGGTTACAGAGGTCGAAGAATAGGCCATGTTAACCCGGTCAGCCAACGGAACGTCATCATCGGTCAGGGCCTCATCAGTCTTGATGACTGAATTGGTTTCCCCGGTTAGGGCCGATTCTTCAATCCGCAGGTTCTCAGCGGAAACAATCCGCAGGTCGGCGGGAACGTTATCCCCGGCTTCCAAGAAGACGACGTCGCCGACAACCAGGTCGGCCGCATTAATGTCCTGGCGTTGACCGTCACGGTAGACGGTGGCATGCTGGGCCATCATTTCTTGAATCTTGGCAAGCGCATTGGCGGCGCTGGTTTCTTGAAAGTAACCGATGAGCGAATTTAGGATTACTACAGCCATGATCACGATGGCATCTGTATAGTGCCCGATCAGGACCGTCAAAAGGGCCGCAACCAGCAGTATATAGATGACGATATTATTAAATTGACGCAGGAAAATTTTCCACTTAGGAGTGGGTTTAACCTCCAAAACGTTCTTTCCGTCCGTAGCTAGTCGCTGTTGTGCGGCTTGGCTGGTGAGCCCGGTGGTCAATTCTGTTAAGTGATTATGCTGTTTTAATTCGGCAACGGTTAATTGGTAAGCTTTTTTCATTTATTAAATCCCTCAATAGTTAGTAAAGCAACATTACGGCAGCCGGTTAACGGCAGGCGGTGAGTGTGGCCTTATTGTTTATGCGGTGATTCCCTCCTGTCTAGTCGTACTTACTAATAATATCCTACCATATTAAGACCGCCCGCTTGGCCGGATTAAGATTTTTTTATAATATTCGGGGGAAAGTGTGGCAAATTATTGGCGGCTTGGTAATTTACCCCCGTGAACACAAATAGGCGTCAAGCGTTCGGAATTGTCCGAATGCTTGGCGCCATTTGGGTACTACGTTATTGCGTATAACAGGATTACTTATTAAACGTACCGTCTTCTACTGAACGAATGAAATCAGCCAGGTGCTTGTAGTAGACGTCGGGGTTATCAACCATGTGGTGGTGACCACCATTCGGCGTGGTAACTAATTGTGAATTTGGAATTAAACTATCCATCGTCTTGGCAGTAGCTAGTGGCATGGTTTCGTGTTCACCAAAGGTTAATAGGGTTGGCACTTTAATGTTCTTAAGTTGGTTACGGAAGTGCCAGTCCTTAAGCTTACCGGTGATTACGAATTCGTTATCCCCTTGGAAGACGTGATAAACGGCGTCCCCACCGAGGTTCTTAATGTGGTAGAGCTTAGAAGGCTGCTTACGATCCACGTATTGTTCGTTCATGACCTGAACGTATTCTTGGTACTTTGGATTGCTGTAGTCGTCCCGGTCCTCACAGTCCTTCATGAAGGCGACGGCATCTGCCGGAAGGGTCTTTTCACGGAGGGCGTTGACGTGTTCAACGTACTCGTCAATTTCATCAACCATGGAGGAGATGATGGCCCCCTTCAAGTGTTGACCGTATTTTACGGCGTACTCTTGGACCAGCAGGCCACCCCAGCTTTGCCCGATTAGGTAGAAATTATCCAAGCCCAGCTTTTGCCGCACTTCATCGACCTCGTTTAAAAAGTAGTCGTAAGTGAGGTACTTCTTAGCGATGGCTGGGTCATCGTAATTCGGTTGGTCAGAGTAGAGGGAGCCCAGTTGGTCGTACATCGTAACTTGGACGTTTAAGCCTTGCTTTTTCAACTGGTCAGCGGTATCTTCCCAGTATTCGTGACTGCCACCAGGGCCACCGTGGAGGGCTAACAGGTGGATATCACCTTCACCCTGGGTATTTGTCCAGAGGTGGTAGCCGTTATCAAGCGTGATAATCTTAGTACCAGTTTCCATTTCTCATTCTCTCCTTTTATGTAACTAAATAAGCGAATAAAATTCATTTTACCGCAAATCAAGCATAAAAGCGAAGAGAACGGTCCGTCAATCACAGCTGTTGGACGCCGGGAATGGTTAGCCGGGCGTTTTGAACGGGGAGCCGGTAGCTGATATTTTCGTTACCACGGAGCGTGAACTCATAGTCCGTTGCGTAAATAACCAGCTCCAGTTGGTGACCAGCCGCCAAGTGATGGAAGAGGGGCTGGAGATCAAAACTGACGGTAACCAGTTGGTCGGTGAAGAGGTCGTCAACTTGCCGGGCGTTGTGCCGGTTTTGCAGGTTGATGTGACCGTGGCTAATAACCTTGTAATCAGTTGCTTCCTTTTGCAAACGGAATTCGCGCAAGTCGTCTGCTTGCCAGTGGTAGCCCAATGGTAGGCCGCCCCGGTTCATAATAACTGGGGATGTGGTTAGCCGCTTGGCGGTGCCGCGGTCAATCAATTCGGCACTTAACAGTCCGTGGTCGGTTGAGCTAGAAACCTGGACCGTTAAGCGTGGTGTTCCCCGGAGTAACTCGTCGGTGGTCAATGGTGCACTAATAAAGTGCCGGCTGAAGCGACCGTCATCCTTGTAAAGGGCCGCCTGCCACTTAGCGGGGGCCTTACACCAGGCAGCATAATCAGCAGGGGTCTGCTGGTCGTTAAAGGTCTGGAGATCGGCAGTTGAACTGGCGGTTGTCGTCAGCTGGTTGTCCTTCAGGTAGTAGGTAGTTTCCTTACCAGCTGTCCACTGGTCGTAGCTTTCCCAGGTTTCGGGTGTCAGGTTCGATTGCACTAGGACGTCCGGTAAGATTTCGTCGGCGTGGTTATCGACTCCCCAGAGTTTGTTGGCTAGCCAGAGGTTGACCATTTCGGAAAAGTCCAGTGATTGGAAGGCGTTGATATAGATATGCTGCCCCTGGTGAAGAATCAGTTTACTAGTAACCGGTAGTTGGGCAAGCTTATCCGCGAGGGCCTTAACGTTACTTGGTTCGACGTTATTATCGTTTAAACCGTGGACCATCATTACCGCGGCCTTAATATTGGCGATTTGTGGGCGGTAGTTACGGGCGGCCCAAAAGTCGTTGTAATTTCCCGTTTGCCGGTCCATTGCTTGAGCCATTTGGTCGACATACTGGAGGTAACGGCCTTTAACCCGGTGGAAGTCGGCCGGCCGCTTGGTACGGCTAAAGGTTTCATCTGCCAAGGTGTCAGCATCCTCACCCTGGAAACCACCGGCAGCCCGGACCAATCCGTTTTCCCGGTAGTAGTCATACCAGCTCGAAATGGCGGCTTCAGAAATAATTGCCTTTAAGCCGGGCACTCCGGTAGTGGCGACGGCAGTGGCTAGGGTACCAAGGTAGGACCGTCCCGTCATTGCAACGTTGCCGTTACACCAATCAGCAGCGATGGTATAGCCACTGTGGCGGTCAGTGAAGGCCCGGCGGTCACCATGCAGCCATTCCACGACGGCCTTCATTGAGGCAGTCTGTTCTGGTGAGCCACAGGTTTGAAAACCATCGGAGTCCTTAGTACCAATTCCGGAGGCATAGACGACGGCGTAACCACGGACGGCCAGGTAGCTATTAAGGGTGTAGGCCGGGGTAGAAGAGAACGTTTCGGTAGCGTGTTGGGCAGTTCCCTTGACCTCTTGGTAGGCAAAGTCAGTGGGGAAATGTTCTTCGGCCGGAGCAACCCCTTCAGCGGTCTTGTGGGTCAGGGGACGGTTGACATCATGGGTCGCTTTGACACCCCATTCGTCGTTAGTTCCCTGGTTATAAGGACTAGCAGTGAAGAGGGCGGGGACTTTCTTGAGGTTTGATTCCCGGGGCCGCATGATTTCCACCTTGACCAGGTCGGCCTGACCATCGAAGTCCGTGTCGAGATCAGTCTCAACGTAGACAACCTCCCGAATAAAGTCATGGGGGTCATAGCAGGCTACTGGTTTGCCGTTAAAGAGGAGCGGTTTTTCTGCTGCTGGTAGTTGATAGGTCCAGCTTAAGAAACCGTGGGCCGTCAAGAGGTCAAGCCAGGACTGACCATTTTTACCCCGGGTACTAAGAAGAAGGTAAAAGGCCTTAATAACCGTTTCCGCAGTCCATTCATCCGTATCAACCATTGTTAAGTGGAACTTTCGCCAAGCTTCTAGGGGATGCTCAAGTGCGAAGTCGATTTCTGGTTCAAATTCTAGCAGCTGCAAGGCAATCCGGTAGAAGACCGCCGTGGTCAGTTTGTTGTTGGCAGCTAACCAATCATCGAGGGCCTGGTCAGGGGTGGCTAACAGGTCGTGTAACCACTCCTTGGTGGTTAGTGGGCTGTTAACACCCAAGTGGGTCCGGGTTAGTAAAGTTTCAAACAGGGCGGTCGGCGCGAGTTGGCTCTCCGTCTCGTCCTTGAGCAAACGCAGTGTCGTTAACTCGGCCCGTTGTTGGCGCGGGCTTACATTAACAATACTAAATTGGTTAATCTTCATTGGACACACCTCACTATTCTAAATTTTCGTCATCTTCATTATCGCACTCTGCCAAATGCTTTTGGGGATTTTCCCGTTTTTAGGGCCGACTTTTTTCTTAAGAAACGGTATAATTGACATGCTTTACGGAATTCAGGTTGTGAGGGATGACAATGACAAACAAAATTATGGAATTTCACCACGTTAGTAAGGAATTTGGGGATAACGTGGTGCTAAAAGACATTAACTTTGAAATTGAAGCCGGTAAGTTTTATACCTTGCTGGGGCCATCCGGTTCGGGGAAGACGACCATCTTACGCTTAGTCGCCGGTTTTGACCAGCCGACGAGTGGTGACATCCTCTTTGCTGGCCACCGGATCAACGATGTCCCGGCCAACCAACGCCAGGTCAATACGGTTTTCCAAGACTACGCCCTCTTTCCCCATATGAACGTTGCCGAAAATGTGGCTTTTGGTCTCCAGATCAAGGGACTTAAAAAGGCGGTTATTAAGAAGAAGGTTACAGAAGCATTGCAGCTAGTGCAGCTAGAGGGCTATGGTGATCGTGAAATTACCGCCATGTCTGGTGGCCAGCGGCAACGGGTAGCCATCGCCCGGGCCATTGTTAACGAGCCCAAGGTCCTCCTTTTAGATGAGGCTCTTTCCGCATTGGACCACAAGCTACGGGTGCAGATGCAGACAGAATTGCGCCAGCTGCAGCGGCAGTTAGGGATTACCTTCATCTTTGTTACCCACGACCAGGAAGAGGCCCTGGCGATGAGTGACCAGATTATGATCATTAACGACGGAACGATCCAGCAGAGTGGGACACCGGTTGACATTTATGATGAGCCCTTAAACCACTTCGTTGCCGACTTTATTGGCGAAAGCAATATCGTCCCTGGCGTCATGAAGGCCGATTACCTGGTGACAATTAATGGTCAAGACTTTGAATGTGTGGATGCCGGGATGCGGCCGAACGAAAGAGTCGAGGTCGTTATTCGTCCAGAAGACCTTGATATCACACGGGTAGAAAAGGGGCAATTAGTCGGGACGGTGGACACCCAGCTTTTCCGGGGGGTCGACTACCAAATTACGGTGCATGACGTCCGTGGTCATACCTGGAAGATCAACTCCATTCACAAAACAAGGGTTGGCGCACAGGTAGGGATCAGTTTTGACCCTGAGGATATCCACATCATGCGCTACAACGAAAGTCAGGCGGACTTTGATGCCCGCTTGGATAGCTATGAGGAGGACGATTAATGCGACAAAAGACACTTTTCATTATTCCGTACGCACTCTGGATCGTCCTCTTTGTTATTGCCCCCCTGGTCCTAATCTTTTACCAGTCCTTTTTTAACATTAATGGTCAGCTGACCCTGGGAAACTATACGAACTACCTGACATCCGGGGTTTATTTAAAAATGACCTTTAACTCAATCTGGTATGCCTTTTTAATTACCGTGGTCACGTTAATAATCTCTTACCCCACGGCCTACGTGTTAAACCACCTGCCTAACAAACAGTTCTGGTTGTTACTGGTTATCCTGCCGACGTGGATTAACCTCCTTTTAAAGACCTATGCCTTTATTGGCCTCTTTAGCCGGACGGGGTCAATTAACCAGTTCCTGCGCTTTATCGGCCTGGGTAGTCACCAGTTGCTCTTTACCGATGCCAGCTTTATGTTTGTGGCTGCCTACATTGAGATTCCCTTTATGGTCTTACCGATCTTTAACTCACTCGCCGAGATTAGCCCGTCGCTGATCAATGCCAGCAAGGACCTCGGCGCTAGCCAGTGGCAGACCTTTACCAAGGTCGTCTTGCCATTATCGATGCCGGGAGTAAAAGCCGGGATCCAGGCTGTCTTTATCCCCTCACTATCCCTCTTTATGATTACCAGGTTAATCGGTGGTAACCGGGTAATTACTCTGGGGACCGCCATCGAGGAGCACTTCTTGACGACCCAAAACTGGGGGATGGGGTCAACGATTGGGGTTATCCTGATTATTGCCATGTTTATTGTGATGTTTATTACTGGTGAAGCGAAGCAGAAAGGGGGACGGGCCCGGTGAAAAAACGACACTTGACCTGGTCAGGACTGTACCTGGGCCTGGTCTTTATCATTTTGTACGCGCCGATTGTCTACTTAGTAGTGTTCTCCTTTAGTGCGGGGACAACGATGGAAAAGTACCACGGCTTCTCCTTCCGGCACTATGCTGACCTGTTTAGCGACACCCGGATGATCACGATTGTCTTCAACACGATTATTATCGCCCTGCTGGCCTCACTAGTGGCAACGATTATCGGTACCCTGGGGGCACTGGCGATTAAGGATACCCACGGTAAGCTTCGTAACAGTCTGTTATCCTTTAACAACGTCTTGATGGTTTCACCTGACGTAATTATCGGGGCTAGTTTTTTAATCTTCTTCACCATGCTGGGGGTTCGGCTGGGCTTTGTGTCGGTTCTACTGAGCCACATTGCCTTTTGCATCCCCATTGTGGTGTTAATGGTGTTACCAAAGATTAACGAACTGTCACCCACCCTGGTTGATGCCGCCTATGACCTGGGGGCAACCCGCTGGCAGGCCCTCTCCCAGGTTGTCTTACCAGCGATTACTCCCGGAATTTGGGCTGGCTACTTTATGGCTTTAACCTATTCACTGGATGACTTTGCGGTTACCTTCTTTGTGACGGGCAATGGTTTTTCCACCCTTTCTGTCGAAATTTACTCCCGGGCTCGGCAGGGGATTAACCTGGAAATTAACGCCCTGTCCACGCTGATGTTTGTGGTCTCCCTTCTCCTGGTAGTTGGTTACTACCTCATCAGTAAGCACGGTGGCCGGCATCAACGGGTGGTTGCCGTTAAGGAGGGGGATGCGCAATGAAAAAGCTGTTAGCCGTCATCACCAGCATCCTCTTACTGTGCCTGGCCTTAGCTTTAGGCAACGTCGCCTTAAATCACCATCCGGGTCAGGGGGATAGTCGGTTGCTGACTATCTACAACTGGGGTGACTATATCGACCCAGCCCTGATCACTAAGTTTGAAAAGCAGACGGGCTACCAGGTGGACTATGAGACCTTTGATAGTAATGAATCAATGCTGACTAAGATCCGCCAGGGAGGAACCAACTATGACCTGGTGGTACCGAGTGAGTACACGGTTCAGCGGATGAAAAAGGAACACCTCCTGGCCCCCTTGGACCACCGCCGACTACCAAACCTCCACTACATTGGCCACCAGTTTCGTGACCAGCCCTTTGACCGGGGAAACCGCTATTCGGTACCCTACTTCTGGGGGACGCTGGGAATCATATATAATGACCAGAAGGTGGCTCGTCGGGATGTCCAGCACTGGAATCAGTTATGGAACCCGCGTTTGAAGAATAATGTAATGTTAATCGATAGTGCCCGGGACGTTTTTGCAATTGCCCTGATTTCCCAGGGACATTCGGTCAACACAACCAACTACCAAACCCTCAAGCGAGCACAGAATCACCTGAAGACGTTGACACCGAACGTCAAGGCGATCGTGGCTGATGAGATGAAAATGTACATGGAACAAGATGAGGCCGCGGTTGGGGTTACCTATTCTGGTGATGCCCGGGAAATGATGAGTGTCAACCATCACCTCCACTATGTGGTCCCCAGTGAGGGTAGTAATATTTGGTTTGATAACATGGTGATTCCGCGGACGGCGAAAAATAAGGCGGCCGCCTATGCCTTCATTAATTTCATGCTCAAGCCCCAAAATGCGGCCCAGAATGCCCGTTATGTGGGCTACGCTACGCCTAACCAGGAAGCCAAGAAACTCTTACCGCCAAAGGTGGTTGCTAACCAGGCCTTCTATCCACCGGCCAAGACGATGCGGCACTTACAAACCTACCGTGATCTTCCTTTAAAGACGCTGGGGGTTTATAATGACCTCTTCTTAGAATTTAAAATGTTTGCTAAGTAAAAAAAGTAGTAACCGGACATAACATTGCTATGTCCGGTTACTACTTTTTTAACGTTCTTGGTTGAGTTTACTGTGACGGTAGCCGTAGGTGAAGTAAATAATTACCCCGAGGCCGAACCAAATACCGGCACCGATCCAGGTTTCCTTGGAAAGCATTGCCATCATCCCCAGGCAGGCCAGCCCGGAAATAATTGGTAAGACTGGGTACAGTGGCACCTGGAAGCCGCCCTTGTTACCGATATCCTTCCGGCGCCGGAGGGGAATAATCCCAAAGGAGACGAAGAGGAAGGCAAGCAGGGTCCCAATGTTGACCAGGCTGGTTAGGCGATCCAGCGAAACCAGGCCCCCCATTAAGGCGATAACGATAGCGACTACCCAAAGGGCTTCTTGGGGAACATGGTGGCGGTTATCCAGCTTAGCTAACCAGGAAGGTAGTAGACCGTCCCGCCCAATGGAGTAGACCAGTCGGGAACTAGAATAAATCATGGTAACCATCATGGTGAACATCCCGATCAGGGCCCCGATTGAAAGCAGTTCGGCAATCCATTCCTGGTGGACAGCTTCCAGCGCGAAGGCGACGGGGTTAGCGACATCCAGCTTGGTGTATTTAACAATCCCGGTGAGGACAACAGAAACCGCCATGTAGAGGACGGTGGCTACGATCAGTGTACCGATAATCCCCAATGGCATGTTCTTCTTCGGGTTCTTAACTTCAGCGGCCGATGACGAAACCGCATCAAAACCGAGGTAGGCGAAGAAGACGACGGTTGCACCGTGGAAGACCCCCTTCATGTGGTAGGGAAGGAAGGGGTGGTAGTTAGCTGGCCGGATAAAGAAGAGTCCCACCACTACGAAGATGATGATGATGGCGATCTTAATTAGGACGGCGATGTTGTTGATCCGCATTGATGACTGCATCCCCTTGGATAGCATCCAGGTAATGAGGAGGACGATAATAATCGCCACCAGGTTGATGTAGGTACCGTGGGCCGGATCGAAGGGCCCCGAAATGGCCTTCGGAAGCTTTAAGCCAAAGCTGGCAATGAAGGAATCGAAGTAGGCGGCCCAGCCAGTAGAAACGGAGGCGACCGCAAGCATGTACTCTAATACCAGGGCCCACCCCAGAATCCAGCCGAAGAATTCACCAAAGACGACGTTACCGTAGGAGTAAGCACTCCCCGCTACCGGTAACGCGGATGAAAATTCAGCATAACACATTGCGGCTAGCGCACAGACGATAGCAGAAAATAGGAAGGAGAGCGTTACTCCAGGACCCGCCGAATTGGCGGCCACTGTCCCCGGTAGGATAAAAATCCCGGTTCCGATAACGGCCCCAATTCCCAGCGCCATCAGATCAACGGCTGTCATTGACTTAACAAAGTGCTTATCGACCCCGAGGTAACGATCTAGACTTTCTTTCCGCAGAATGTTAAAGCGCATCTTTAAACCACCTTTGCTATAATATAGTCAGAATTATCTTCTTCCATCATAACCAGGAATAAGATTAAAAGTCAATGAGAATATTAATCAAATTTTAAAAAGGATGGTTTGGATATGGCAATTGAAGTAACTAGTGGTGCAGTTGTTTACCGGAAAAACAACGATCGGTTAGAGTACCTACTCTTGGAAAGTCAGAATAAGGGCCACTTCTGGGGCTTTCCCAAGGGCCACGTGGAAGGCAGTGAAACGCTAAAAGAGACGGCGGAACGTGAAATCAAGGAGGAAACCCAGTTAATGGTACCAATTGATACCAGTTTTAAGGTTTATACCGAGTATGACCTACCCAATGGCAACCGTAAGCAGATGACCCTATTTACGGCCGACCTAACCAGCAATGAGGACATCCACCTTCAGGCCGAGGAAATTAAGAACTGCGGTTGGTTTGACTACCAGGCCGCACGCCAACGATTGACCTACGATAACCTCAAGCAGCTCCTGGACCAGGTTAACGACCACTTATTGGCAAAGTAATGGCTAGGCAACACGTTTACGTAATTTGTGGGGCCGCTGGTTCTGGTAAGACGACAGTTGCCCGTTACCTACGGCAGCACTTTCAAATGCACCGGGTAATTACCCATACTACCCGGGCACCGCGGCCGGGCGAACGCAATGGGGTTGATTACCATTTTGAGACGCCGACTTCAATGGCCCACCTGCACCTGCTCGAGTCGGTAACTTATGACCGGGCCCAGTATGGTTCTTCAATGGAGGGACTAGCAGAAGGCTGGCGCCAGGGGCATGACGATGTGATCGTTTTGGACACTAAGGGTGCCCTTACCTATCGGCGGGCGTTAGGTGACCGGGTAACGGTAATCTTCTTAACCGTTAGCCACCTGGCGACGCTGGCCCAGCGGATGAGTCGCCGGGGGGATGAACCGGCAGCAATTACCGGCCGGCTTAATAGTCCGGAGTATCACCGAGACTTACACCTGCCGCACCCGTTGCGGGGAGTTGCTAAGGTAATTGTTAATGATGACTGGGAGGCCACTAAAAGGACCCTTGAGCAACTAGTTAACCGCAACCAGTAGAAATATGATAGAATAGGCCTTTCAGTAATGGGGGTGGTCCGAAATGAATAAGTTGATTGAACAAGCTAAGGCAAAGCTCCGGGCCCACCACTTGCGCTGGACGAAACAACGGGAAATGATGGTAAGAGTAGTCGGTAAGGATCCCGAACACTACCAAGATATTACGGTCATTGACCAGGCGCTGCGGGTGGCCTATCCCGGCCTTAGCCACGATACAATTTACCGTAATTTAAAAGAGTTTGAACGGTTGGGACTGGTTGAACTACGTCAGCACCATGACCAGATGCAGGTGAAGTACCGCTGTGATAGTGCCCACCACCACCACTTTATTTGCGAAGTTTGTGGTCGGGTTCAGGAAATCAAGATGCCCCCATTGGAGATGTCCTATTATGAACAGCAGCTTCCGGGAGCCAAGATTACCGGCCATGTATTTGAACTACGGGGCATTTGTGCCAAGTGTCGTACCAAACATTTAAAATAAATTTCAATCTTCCTTAACATTTATAGTCGGTAAAATCGGTTATGATATAGGTTGAGAAAAGGAGAATGTATAATGGCAGCAAAAATTCCACCGCTGGTAACCCCATTTGCGTTGGTTTCTTTGGTGTTGGCTTTAGGTGCTACGAACGTCGTAGTGAACAAGGCAACCCACACGACGGAAGGGGCCAAGGTTGTATCAACTTCGCGTCGGCCTGTTGACCAAGATTCGACTGGCACCCGTAGTGTTAGTGACAAGGATAACAGCACCGATGACCAGGATGATAATTCAGTTACCAAGCGTTCGAATAGTAATAATGATAACAATGACCAGACGACGGATAATGATACCCAAACGACACCCCGGTCTGGTGATACCGATAATAATACTGGTAATCAAACAACGAGCAATAATAACGGCAATACTAGTAACCAAACGACCAGAACCGGTGGTGGCAACACTAGTACCAATACTGGTACCACCGGTCAGAGTCAAACGACGACCACGTCGGGTAATCAATAGGGAGGTGGTGGATTACCATGTTTAGTTTCCTTGATATGATTAATTCATCGCTGAGTTACTTCAACCTGGATGTTAAGTTGAAGAGTCGGATCTATATCGGGATTGCGACGGCGGGTGATATCTACCTGGTATACGTCACCTTCCGCCTCTTTGCGAACCACGTCTGGATGCGGGCCTTCTTATATTGCCTAGCGATGGTCGCAATCACTTACTTTATCTACCTGAACTTTGTCTTTTACTTCTTGGGACGGACGTCACGGTTCGACATTATCTCGCCTAAGTTTGCGAAGATGACGGGACAGCACTTTGATAGTGACGGTAAGAAGACGTCGACCCGGGCTGATCGGCGGGCAGCCGCAATTGCCAACCAGTCCAACGGCTTATTTAGTGGCAGCAATACGACCCCAGCGGTCGTGGCAATCGATGACTACGAGCAACGGAACTTGCAACGTGTCGTTGACCAACTGCTGGAAGAGGGGATCTTTGTCAACGATTTTGATGGGCAAGATGATGATCAGATTATTGCCCAGTACAATGAAACCGGCCAACCGGTCCAAGCATTGAACACGGAGTCAGTTCCACCATACTTTGAACTGGTCCACGATCGGGTGCGGCACCGTTTGGAAATTTATATTGGTCTAAACCAGATGGAACGGCGGGCCGTTGGTCACATTATTCGGATCGGTCTCACCGACGTCCGTGATGCCCACCAAAAGTACCGGATCTATCTGGCTGGCCTGGCGGTAACCGCGGGGCCAAATAAGATTCCGGGCCGGCGGGGGTCGACGATCATGACGACGGCCGATTACAAGTTAAACGCTCAGGTAGCCTACCGTAAGCGTGAGAATGAAGAATAAAAAGGGCTGTGACTTATAGGTTAAAAGTCAACAGCTTGGTACATAAATGGGCCTCAGACCTTCGGGAAACCGAACGTTTGAGGCCCATTGTGCTTGTGGGGCATGACTACGAAGCTATAAAGGACTTCTGTCATGCGCCCGCTTATTAGTTTTAAAAGTTATTTTTTCTCGGTAAATTCGCCTTCTAATGGATCGTGGTCATGGTGACCTTCCCGGTGGTTATAGTCGGGCATGATCGCAGCGGCGACTAGGTAAATAATAGTAATCGGGAAGAAACCGGTGAAGGCCAAAAGGACGACGGTAATTAGGCGGATCATTGTGGGATCAACACCCAGGTAATCCGCAATACCACCACAGACTCCCAAAAAGACCTTGTTCTTGGACTTAGTTAACTTCTTAGCCATAAAAAAGCCTCCTTAATTAATAACCTATGCAAAGTATTCATAACGGATCTGGTAGTGCTGAGGGTAGCCTGGTCGTAGTGAAATATCACCAAATTGTGGGTGGTGTGGGGCGTCAGGTAGTGTTTGCCCCTCTAAGGCCATTGCAAACCACTGACCAGCGGGGCGGTTAAAGCCCTCAGCATGCAGGCCGTTAGCGGTATAAACAACTAGACCGTTACGGTCAGAGTACATCTTGATCTTACGACCAGTGGCGGCATCCATTAATGTTGCTACCGGCTCATGGGCAAGACGGTTACTTGGCAAGACGACGAAGGCATCGTCAAAGCCCCCCTCAGCGACGCCCCGTTCTTGAAGTTCCTGAAGCGCCGTCCCCATTACTGTTGGGTGACTAAAGTCAAACGGGGTGTTGCGGTTGATCAGCTTACGACCGGTCGGGATCTTCTCGTCGTCTAGTTCGAGGTGGTAGGTGGAATTAAGGGTTAAGACATGCCCCTGAATAGTTGCCGCTTCGCCGGAAAGGTTCCAGTAGGCGTGGCTGGTCGGGTTAAAGAGCGTCTTTTCGTCACTCTCCCCGTCAAAGTCAATGGTAACGCTATTGTCACTGGCCAACGTATAGGTTACCTTCATTGTTTCGTTACCCGGTAGCTGGTCGGTTTCGGGCCCAATTGTGGCCGTTAAAATTACCTGGAGCTTATCCTGGTCCTGGTTAGTTGCGACTTGGTAGAAGTGGTTACTAAAGCCGTTAGCACCACCATGCAGTGTATTTTCACCTTCGTTAGCAGGGATTTGATAACTTTCGCCATCGATGTCGAATTGCCCTTGGGCGATCCGTCCGCCGAAGCGTCCGATGATTCGCCCAACATACATTGGAGCATTTTTAGGGTTAACATAGGCCTCAATATTATCGGCACCGAGCAAGAGGTTAACCCGGCCACCACGGGTATTCGGCACCATGTAAGATTGCCAAATTCCGGCAAAGTTCAATACGCTAATGCTGACGTTATTGTCATTAGTAAGTGTGTACTTAATTACGTCTTGGCCCGCATACGTGCCAAATTTTTCATTTTCGATTTTCACAGTAACCGCCTCCTGATAAGTGATACTAGTTAATTAAATTGTAGCATATAACAATCGGCTCGCCGGCATCCGCTTAAAATTAATTCAGTTAATTTCCAAGGAAATTAAACTAGGACATATTGGCATATTTGTCTTATTATAATACTGAAATATATGATTGATCCTGTTGTCTTGTGAGCATACGTTATACACTAATATTGTCGAATTAGTACAGTGGGGAGGTGAAAAAATGCGTGTAACGAGAACTGTTCGTGATTTTCAAAATGCCTTGTTGACTCTTTTAGAGAAGAATTCCTTTGACCACTTAACGGTTGATCAGATTTGTAATGAGGCACTCTTACACCGGAGTAGTTTTTACCGTTACTTTAACGATAAGTATGACTTGCTGGAGCAGACGATGGGGGCTCAGATTAGCCAAATTGCCGATTCAGGTGACTCAGAAGAAGACGTTATCAAGCAATTTGTTCGTTATATTGATGAACATAAGGCGATTATTCGTCACTTGGCCGCAAGTAACTCCCATACCTCATTGTACTCGGAGATACTTCAAATCTTTAGCCAAGTAATCCTAGACCGCAGTAAGCAGACCAATTCAACTGATCCGGTCATTATTGCCTTACAGCACTCCAAAAATCCCGAGATGATGGCGTATATCTTAAGCGGCTCAATCATCGGGGCCTTTTACTGGTGGCAAAAGAATAATTATAATGTTTCTACCGACGAACTAATTAGCTTTGCCAAGCAGTCAGTACTATCGCTTGCTAAATAGACTTTTAAAATAAACGAGGTGAAAAATCTAAAATGGGCAAGATGATCAAGGCAGAGTTACGGAATCTTTTTCATAACCATATTTTGCTATTATCCGTCTCCGTAATCTGCCTCCTACCATTCCTTTATAGCATCTTCTTCCTAAAGTCTGTTTGGGATCCCTATGGCAGCACGCGCGACCTACCGATTGCGGTTGTTAATAAAGATGTGCCAGTGGAATACCAGGGAAGAAAGATGGCGGTCGGACAACAGACCGTTGACCAATTGAAGAAGAACCACCAGATGAAGTGGCAAATTGTCTCCAAGAAGAAGGCTAACTATGGGTTGAGTCACCGGCAATACTACGCGGTGATTACCATCCCACAAGACTTTTCAGAAAATGCCACGACCGTAATGGATAAACATCCCCGCAAGATGCAGTTGCATTACGAGACCAATGGTTCACTAAACTACATTGGTCAGGTGATGACCCAGATTGGGACTACCCAGCTAAATAATCGTATTCGTTCCCAGGTTACTAAGGCCTACGCCACCGCAATGTTTAAAGAGCTCGGTGTCGTTGGTAAGGGGATGACCCGGGCGGCTAACGGGGCCCAACAGCTAAGCGGCGGAATTGTTACCCTGAGCGACGGTGTTAACCGTTATGTAGCCGGTGTTTACCAGGTTAATAATGGGGTCCAGCAATTACGGATGGCAGTAACGCCGTTAGCCAGTGGTGCGCAACAGTTGGCGACCGGAAGTCAAACCCTCGCCGCGGGTGTAGCCCAGTATACTGGTGGTGTCGGCCAGCTCGGTAGCGGGCTCGGCCTCTTACAGTCGAATTCAGGCCAGTTGAGTGCTGGTGCTGGTCAGCTAGCTAGTGGGCTGAATCAATTGAGTGGTAACTCGGCGGCCCTTCGTACTGGTGCTGGTCAATTAGCGGCTGGCAATAGTGAACTGAATAGCACGGTTAATAACATGCTCCCGACCCTGCAAGGGCAGATGGGACAGATGTCCGGTCAGATCGCTAACAATGCTAACGAATTAAAGGCCGCACTCGAGCCGATGTCACAAAGCGCCCAGCAGATGCAAAAACTTTCCGGTGCCCTTGGTGACATTAGCTCCGCACTGGGTAGTTTAAAGGCGGCGGCCCAGCAGGATAACCACCCGGCGGCAACGACCACCACTACGACGACTAGCTCTAGTGGTAATAATAGTGGCGAACTTAATGCAGCGCTCGCGGCATTAAATGGTATCCAAGGTAAAGAAGGTAGCGATGACCAGGCTAAAGTTGCCAGTGCCAAAGCTGCGATCCAGTCGGCAATGAGTAAAACCAACAGTGCACCGGCAACCACCACGACGCGGAATGCGGCCAGCAACCAGAGTAATGCCAACCTGGCTGCTCAGATCGGTGCGCTACAAGGTAAGGTTAACGCGTTGAAGGGGACGGTGGACCAATCCGTTGCCCAAAACGGTGCCAATGCCCAGCGGGTTGCCCAAGCGGCCGCTAACTTACAAAATAGTTTGCAGGAAATGCAATCTAGTACCGGGAAGACCCTTGGTGATGCCTCTAGTAGGTTGACCGCTGCTACTAGTCAACTTGCTAGTGGAGCCAACACCCTCAATAATGGGGTTAACCAGTATACCGGTGGTGTTGATACCGCCGCTGCTGGAGCCAATACCTTAAATAGCGGAATCGGCCAGTACACGGCCGGTGTTGCCCAGGCGGCCGCGGGTGCTAACCAGTTAATGGCTAACAGTCCGGCCCTAGTTTCCGGCGCTAACCAGCTAGCTGGTGCCTTAGCCCAGTTAAATGCACAGGTACCGAGCCTCATCAGTGGGGTTAACCTGTTAGCGGCTGGGACCCAGCAATTAGTCGATAACTCCCCGGCCCTGGTTAGTGGAATTACCCAGCTCAATAATGGTGCTGGTCAACTAGCTAGCCAGCTTGGTAAGGGGGCCAAGGCGATTAACAATATCAAGCCAACGCACCGGACAAGCGATATGTTTGCTGAACCGACGAAGGTTAAGCACACGAACTACAGTTATGTACCTAACTATGGTCACGCACTGGCACCATACGTTCTATCAGTGGCCCTGTATGTTGGTATCTTGGTCTTCAACTTTGTTTACCCAATTCGGCGGGTGGCGGCTCCTGGTCAGTCTGCCTTAGCCTGGTGGGCAAGTAAGGTCTTCATTGGTGCGGTTGCCGTTACCCTGATGGCCATTGTTGAAGATGCCGTAATGTTGGCGGTCGGCTTGACCACAGACCACATTCCGTCACTATTCATGACCAGCATTTGTTTCGGGCTGGCGTCGATGGCGATTGTGATGTTCCTGTCGATGACCTTTGATAACCCTGGCCGGTTTGTTGCCATGGTACTGTTAATGCTCCAACTTGGTGGGTCCGGTGGGACCTTCCCAATGGAAGTAACGATGAAGTTCTACAACGTAATCCACTGGTTCTTGCCAATGACCTACTCAATCTTAGGGCTGCGGCAGTCAATTAGTAGCGGGATTGGTGCCCACTACGCGCTCTTCTGTAATCTCGTATTATTAGGAATTGCCGTAGTCTTTAACCTCCTGCTGCTGGCCGGAATGTTCGGTATTCACCACCACCTCTTCAACTTTAGTCCAAAGATCGATGCTAACCAGAAGTTCTTGGATAAGGTCGAAGACGAAGGCGGTATCCAGTCCAAGGATTGATATGGTAAGTAAATAAAAAGAAGTGCGTCATCACTATCTTCAAGGATAGTGATGACGCACTTCTTAGTTTTAAACTTCGTACTTGGCGAACCGTTGGGCATCTTGTGGTGACATTTCCACCGTAAGCAGGGTACCGTCATTTCGGTATTCGGTGTCCAAAATATTAGTATGTTCGTTTAAGTAGGAAACCTGTTGACCATCGGCAAATGGTAAAAGCAACGTGGCCTTCACGTAGTCTTTAAACAGGTGCTTACGAATAACATCGACCAGTAAGTCGAGTGACTCTGGCTGCTTGGCAGAGATTACAACCTGGTCATCGCCCTCAAGAACCGGAAATTCAATATCGGTCTTATCGGCCTTATTGAAGACATTGACCATTGGGATATTATCAATTCCGATCTGCTTGAGGGTTTTAGCAGTGGTCTTCATCATCTCTTCGTAATTCGGGTCGGAGTAGTCGATCACCTGGATGAGGAGGTCAGCGTTGGCTGCTTCTGCCAGGGTCGACTTAAACGATTCGACCAGGTTGGTCGGTAACTTGCTAACGAAACCGACCGTATCGCTGAGGAGAAAGTCCTTTTTACTCGGTAGTGTTAACCGCCGAATACTAGTATCCAGGGTTGCGAAGAGCATGTCCTTGGCGAAGACGGTCTTGTCCTCGCCCATTCCGTAGCGGTCAACTAGGCCGTTCATAATGGTCGACTTACCAGCGTTGGTATAGCCTACTAGTGCCGCAGTCGGGATATTGCTCTTCTCTCGCCGCCGCCGCTTGGTCTCTTCTGAGCGGTCAATTTCGGCTAATTCGTGGCGGAGGTGGGAAATTTGCCGCTGGATAACCCGTCGGTCCATTTCCAGCTTGGTTTCACCGGAACCACGGTTGGTAAAGCCACTCCCGCCCCCGGTTTGCTGGTCAAGGCGCTGGCTAGCACTGGTCTGCAGACGGGGCAGCTGGTATTGGAGCTTGGCAATCTGGACCTGGAGCTTGGCCTCTTTAGACTGGGCCCGGGTAGCGAAAATTTCAAGGATCAGAGCCGTCCGGTCAAGAATCCGGACCTTGGTCTCATCTTCTAAGTTACGAAGCTGACTTGGGGTGAGTTCATCGTTGGTAATGATGGTGGTGGCGTGGTTAGCAGCGGCCACTTCGGCGATCTCTTCTACCTTTCCCTTCCCAAAGTAGGTTGCTGGGTTAGGGCGGTCGATAACCTGGTCGACTCGTTGAACGACATCCATGTTATTAGCCTGGGCCAGTTCTGCTAATTCTGTCATTGAGTAATCATAGTCTGCTTGGCCGGTATCGAGGCCAGTAACGATTACTTGTTCGTTTTCTTGTATATTAGTATCCATTAAAAGCAGTGTTCCCCCTTGGTGGATAATGATTATTTCGGTAATTTCAGTTGGTTGTAAAAGTCAACGTGGGTAGTTGACGGGGTTAGGGTTAACCGGGTCATGCTACCATTGCGGGGTGATTCTTCGGTATGGTAGCCGAAGTGGTCAGCGATGGAGCGGATGGTCACCCCGTGGCTGACCACCACGACGGTTGAGCCATCGGGTAGGGCCCGTAAGCGGTCGATCCCCTTACCGACCCGGTTCCAGAAACGGACGTGGTCTTCGGCGTCACCGTAAGGGTCAGCCGCCGCGACGGTGTCCTTTAATTTGTCGGGACCCCAGGCACTAAACATGTCGGCAAAGGTCCAACGTGATCCCTGTGCCCCGCTCATGAAGCTGGTGAATTCAGAAGAATTTTGGCCTTCAAAGTAGCCGAAGAATTCTTCCCGAAAGGCCGGCTCGGGGATCGGTTCCTTAATTGTCGTATTAGGGTCAGCCGCGAGCAGTAGCCGGGCCGTTGCCATGGTCCGTGCTAAGTCACTGCTGAAAAGATAGTCAAAATCAATCGCCGCCAGCTCCTTACCGGTCTGTTGGGCATCGGCTTTACCCTTCGCGGTGAGGGGGGCGTCTGACCAGCCCTGCACCCGGTTGTAACGGTTGAGGTAGGTCTGGCCGTGGCGGACGAAGTAAACGGTAATTGCCATGATTGAATAAACTCCTTTAACAAAAAATACTACTCATTATTTTACCATGAATGAGTAGTAAAGATAGTCAAGAAGGGTTAGAGCATCCGATTCTTTTTGATTTGCCGGCGTCGTAAATTCCTGATTCCCCACATAATAGCGACCAGTAGCAGTGCAGCACAAACCAGCGCCAGGATAACCAGGGAGAAGTGTTCTTTAACCAGTGGGATGGAGCCGAAGTAGTAGCCGGTTCCACAGCCCAATGCGACCCAGGAGACCACCCCGACGAAGTTACCGACCGTAAAACGGTGGAAGGGGTAGTGCATCATTCCAGAGATCGTCGGGATAAAGGAACGGATAAAGGGAACGAAGCGACCAAAGGCAACGGCCCAGAAGCCGTAGCGATTTAAGTATTCCTTGGCCGTTAACATTCGGGGCCCCGATAGTCGGCGGTCGACCCAGTGCCAACGGGAGATACTATGGCCGATAAAGTAGTTAACCGAATCCCCCAGAAAGGCGGCAAAGAAGAAGACCGGGATGACGATTTGCATTTTTAAAATCGGGTGGACGGCAATAAAGGAGCTTGTCAAAAAGACTAGGGAGCCACCCGGTAGCCAGGGAAAGACCACTAATCCCGTTTCCATAAAGACAATTACGAAGAGGATTAGGTAGCTCCACGGCCCGAGCCACTCAAACATCGGGATGAGGACTTCTGCAATGTGTGTTAATAGGTAAAAAATATGGGCCACGTGAGCACCTCCCTTTTAAATGCTTATTATTTAATTGTATGATGTCCACTAAGATTTGACTAGCAATCACCAGTAAAATTAAACCAGCCTTAAACAATCGCCGGCAAGCAGTGAATTACTACCGGTTAGTTAGACAGAATGATATAATAGTATAATAATTTTTATCCTAAGCGGGAGGAAAAAGCAGTGCCTGAACAATCGGAAAAAGCATATGAACAACAGCATTTAAACCACGTAATTGATGAAATTAAGGTGGCCAAAAAGAAGGCTGAAAAGCGGATCACGACGGCCAAAAATGATATTGAAGATATCAACAAGCAGACCAATGATATCCACCTGAACACGACGACTTATTCGGGGATGATGGACACGGCAATGTCTTTCCGGGCCCAGCAGCAGATGCTGGACGAACGAAATAACAGTTGGCAACACGCCGCTGACCACTTAGCAACCTTAAATCGACTAGAAAAGAAGCCTTATTTTGCCAGAATCGATTTTAAAGAACCAGGGGCTAGTAAGCCGGAGACGATTTACATTGGCTTAGCGTCCTTTAGTGACCGTCCCGACCACTTCTTAATTTACGATTGGCGGGCACCAATTTCGTCGGTTTACTATGAGGGTAAGCTCGGCCAGGTGAGCTACAACACCCCGGTAGGGATTCAAAAGGTGGACCTAACCCTTAAGCGGCAGTTCCAGATCAAAGACGGGACAATCGTTACCATCTTTGACACTGACGAGCAGGTTGGTGACCAGATGCTGCTAGAAGCCTTGGGTAACCACTCATCGACAAAGATGAAGAGTATCGTAACTACCATTCAGCGGACCCAAAATGAGATTATCCGGGATACTAAAGATGACCTGCTCTTTGTCCAGGGGGCGGCCGGTTCTGGTAAAACGGCGGCGGTTCTCCAACGGGTGGCCTGGCTACTGTACCGCTACCGGGGGAACCTGACCTCCTCCCAGGTAGTTTTATTCTCACCTAACCAACTATTTAATGACTACATTGACCAGGTGTTGCCAGAGCTAGGGGAGCACAACATGGTGCAGATGACCTACTTCCAGTTTGCCAACCGGCGGGTTCCTCGACTCCATGTGCAAACCCTGGCCCAACGCTTTGCGGCCAGTCAGGACACAACGAGTAAAAATGCCCAGCGCCTGTGTACCAGCCTGGCCTACTTTAAGGCCACGGAACGGTATGCTAAGCGGCTTGGTCATGCCCACATGCGCTTTCGTAACATTATGTTTAACGGTAAGGTCTTCATCAGTAAGGAAAAGATTCGGGAGATTTACTACTCGTTCAATAATAATTATAAGTTGGGCAACCGCCTCGATGGGACGAAGGAGGCATTGATTAAATACCTCAACCACCGGGTTAGTACCGAGATGCGTAGTAAGTGGGTGGAAGAACGGGTCCAGAGCTTG
Organism: Limosilactobacillus sp.; assembly: GCF_051873035.1. Lineage (GTDB taxonomy): Bacteria > Bacillota > Bacilli > Lactobacillales > Lactobacillaceae > Limosilactobacillus. Next base: position 4,592 of record NZ_JBJEEL010000023.1, on the reverse strand, counting down.
AGTAAAGAAGAGCTGGACGACCTCTTTGCCAACGAGCCGCGTGAATTTGAAAGTGACGATAAGGAATTCAAGTTCCTGGCCCGTAAGATTGTGATGAAGGCCTTTGAACCGATCAAACAGGCCATTAACCATAACCAGTGGTTAAACATCAATGGGCAATACCTCCACCTCCTCCGGGTCACGCCGAAGCTTATTAACCTAGCCGAATTTGATCTCACGGCCGACCAGTGGCAGGCCTTTGTTGACCAAACGAAGGAAGAACTTAAGCACCGTAACATCAGCGCGACCGGGATCACGATTTACCTCTATCTGTATGACCTAATTACTGGAAAACACGGGCAGCGTGATATCCGCTACGTTTTTGTTGACGAAGTGCAAGATTATGACTCGTATCAACTGGCCTACTTAAAGTACCGGTTCCCCCGGGCAAAGTTCACCCTGCTCGGTGACCTTAACCAGGCAATCTTTACCCATGAGAATAGTAAGAGCCTTTTGCGGCAGTTGAGTACCATGTTTGACCCCGAAAAGACAAAGGTAGTACAACTGACGAAGTCTTACCGGTCGACCAAGCAGATTACGGACTTTACAAAGCATATCCTCCTCAATGGGGAGGCAATTGAGGCCTTTGACCGTAACGGGGCGCTACCACAAGTAATCAAGGCCGCAGACTTTGACCACAACGTGGCGGCCGTCGTGGAAATGCTGAAGAAGTACCAACAGGACCACGACCAGGTCGCAATCATCGGTAAGACCCTGGAAGATAGTGAGCAGCTTTACCAGGCCCTGGAACGGCAAAACGTGAAGACCACCCTCATCCGGACGGAGAACCAACGGCTGGTTAAGGGAACGATTATTGTCCCGTCGTTCTTGGCCAAGGGCCTTGAATTTGACGCGGTTATCGTTTGGAATGCTAACGACCAGCAGTACCACGGGGATGATGAACGGCAGCTGCTTTACACCATCTGTTCGCGGGCAATGCATGCCCTAACACTAACGGCCACTGGTACCGTGACCTCCCTGTTGAATCAAGTACCGACGAGTGAATACCAGTTGATTAAGCGTGATTAATAATTATAAAACGACCCCAAACATTCGTGAAAGCCGGACGTTTGGGGTCGTTTATATATTTAAAACTGATGACGTTTAAGAAACGGGAGGGTGCGGAGGTCAACCTCCATGATGGCGTTGGCGAACAGGAGGATGATCCCACCGATGATTAGTTGGGGAGTCAGGGGATCATAACCCATGATGACCGAAAGGACACTTCCAAAGAAGGATTCGAGCATGAGAATTAGGCCGGCGGTGGTGGCGTCGGTATGGGCCTGACCAGTAATCTGCATTCCCTGGGCTAAAAAGGTAATCCCGATTGCCAAGATGGCCAGGGGGATGAGGGCTTGGATCCAGTGGACGTGGACCAGGGTTGGTCGTTCAAATAAGAAGGTGGTGATCCAGCCGAGGGTTCCTTGACAAGCGCCGATCATGAAGATCAGTACCCAGGGACTAGAGGCGTGCGGAGCGTACTTGGCAAAGAAGATAATTTGCCCGGCCCAAAAGAAGGTCGAAACTAGGGTTAGAAAGTCACCGTATTGGAGGTGGAAGTTGCCGCCAAAGACATTGGTGAGGATCGCCATCCCGATAATCGAGAGACTAATCGAGAGGTAGGCCTTACGCTGGGGCCGCTCATGCCAAAAAAGCCAGAGAAGGAAGGGGGCCACCACAATGTACATGGTGGTTAAAAAGGCGTTCTTGGCTGGGGTGGTGTAACGAAGTGCGTCGGTTTGGAGGTAGTAACCCAAGAAGTTGATCACCCCGATTGCTAGGCCAAGGCGAAAGTCGACCCAGGTCATGTGGCGGATCTTTTTAAAGAAAATAATTCCACCGGCGATGACACACATGGTTCCCCGGCAGGCGTTGATTAGACCCGAGTGCATTCCGGCCTCCACGGTTAGCTTGGCAAAGACGTAGCTGCTCCCCCAGAGAATTGCAACGATAAAGAGCATTAGATCTGCTTGACGTTTATTAATTGACATGATGAAGTATGTTCCTCTTTCACAAAAATTCCAAAAATTAATGGTATCATCTTTCTGATGGCTTGGTAAATGGCAATTCTTAGCCGCAAGCGCTTAATGTTAAATTTTTTTGAAAAATGCCGGGTGAAAGATTGCCTTTGCCTATCAAGTTGTATTATTGTTTAAGTTGATATTTTTTCTATGGAGGAACAAATAAATGAAAACAGCGTTGCAGAAGCTGCGACACGGCTTGAATACCAAGCTGGGGTTCTTTCTGCTCGTCGTGCTCTTATTCTGTATTAAGAGTTACTGGGCGTATCAAAATGAATTTAACCTTGGCCTGAAGGGGAGTATGCAACACTTCCTACTTGCCTTTAACACTATTCCGGGAGCCTTAGTCTTCCTAGGGATCGCGCTGTACTTCCGGGGACGGTTGTCATATTGGTTGATGCTGATCATCAACGCCTTACTGTCAACTTGGCTCTTTTCTAACATCTTGTACTACCGTGAGTTCTCCGACTTTATCACCTTTAACGTGATTAAGGGCTCCGGTGCGACATCGAATAACCTCGGGAAGAGTTTGTTGGGAATTATGCGTCCGGGGGACTTTTTAGTCTATGCCGACGTTATTATTTTGGCGCTAATCCTACTATTCCATGTTATCCGGGTTGATATGCGCCGCTTTAAAGTACGGTATGCGATGACGGTTACGGCACTCGGCTTTGTACTTTTTGGCGCCAACCTGGGGATGGCGGAATCTAACCGGTCACAATTGTTGACCCGGACCTTTGATAACAACTACATTGTTAAGTACTTAGGTCTGCAGGCGTATACGATTTATGACGGGATTAAGACCACCCATAACAGTGTTGTGAAGGCTCGTGCCGACCAGGATCAATTAAAGCCAGTACTGAACTTTATCCACCACAACTATGCGGGACCTAACGTTCAGTACGAAGGGGTCGCCAAGGGGAAGAACATTTTTGTTATCCACTTGGAAAGTCTGCAACAATTTATGATTGACTACAAGCAGGATGGCCAAGAGGTCATGCCAAACCTGGACAAGCTTTACCACGCAGATGATACGCTGGCCTTTGACAACTTCTTCCACGAAGTTGGTCAAGGGAAGACGGCCGATGCTGAAATGATGTTGGAAAACTCATTATTCGGTCTGCCAGAAGGTTCTGCCATGGTAACCGATGGGACGACCAATACCTTCCAATCGGCACCAGCATTACTCCACCAAAAGCTCGGCTACACTACCGCCTCCTTCCACGGGGACGTGCCGAGTTTCTGGAACCGGGACAACGCTTATAAGTCATTTGGTTATCAGTACTTCTTTAGCAAGGAATACTTCCCGAAGACGAAGGACTACGACGTGGGTTACGGGATGAAGGATAAGATCTTCATGAAGGAAAGTGCCCACTACATTGAACAACTACCACAGCCGTTCTACGCTAAGCTCATTACCGTGACGAACCACTATCCATACATCCTGGATAAGCAAAATAAGGATATCCAAGCATGGAACACGGGGGATGACACGGTTGACCCGTACGTTCAAACGGCCCGTTACCTTGACGAATCACTTGGTGAATTTCTAGACTACCTTGATAAGTCGGGCTTGCGGCAAAACAGTGTCTTGATCTTGTACGGGGACCACTACGGTATTTCGAATAACCACCAAGCCGCGATTGCTCAGATCTTACACAAGAAGAAGATCAATAACTACGACTTGGCAATGTTCCAAAAGGTACCATTTATGATTAACATGCAGGGCCTGAAGGGGGGCATCAACCATACTTATGGTGGTGAAATTGATGTCTTACCAACCCTGGAAGACCTGCTGGGAATCAGTTCGAAGAATTACGTTCAATTCGGTCAAGACCTCTTGTCACCGCAGCGAAAGCAGATCGTACCGTTTAGAAATGGTGACTGGGTAAGCGCCAAGTACACAAAGTACAATGGTGACTACTACTACACCAAGAGCGGTAAGCAGATTACCAAGGCTACGCCGGCGCAAAAGAAGCAGTTTAGTAAGATTCAGAAGTACGTTACGACCGACCTGGCATTGTCAGACCGGGTAATGAACGGTGACTTGCTACGCTTCTACAAGCTGCCGGGCTTCAAGAAGGTTGATAAGAAGGACTACACTTACAACCTGAAGAAGGGGCTTGCTAACCTCAAGAATGCTCAAAAGAAGAAAAAGACCAGTGTGAAGACGGAAAATAATAACCAAAGTACCTTTGGCGATTACAGTACCGATGCACCGGAGCTTAAAGATTATCCAAAACTAAGCTTTCCTAAGCCATAATTTAGGGAGGGAGTGTGACAGAAGTTGTTTCACGCCCCCGCGAGTACAAATAGGGGCCCAGAGTTCGGTTTTACTGAACTTTGGGCCCCATTTGTGTACTGCGCTATTAACTTTTGACCTATCTAGCAGACTTAAGTCACCGCTCCTTTTTTAATGGAAAACTTATTCTGTAAACGGCCTAAAGTTGCACTTAGCGAAAGAATTTACTTATCACCTGAAACTTGAAAGTATGAAGACAGACTGATCCCTTGGTATCACAGGGCATATTT
>NZ_JBJEEL010000022.1:0-13589 GCF_051873035.1 Limosilactobacillus sp. | reverse complement strand
TCAGTATTATTTATTTGAGTCCAGTGGCTAACTTATTCTTGAAATTTAGGAAAAAAGCAAAAAGCATTCATTCATAGATAAAATGTATAATACTAATTAATTTAGGTAACTATTTCCTTATTAACGCAAAAAATAATTGTTTAAAACTTAAGAACCTCTCCTTCCTTACCGGTAGTCTAAGTAAGAAAGGAGAGGTTCTTATTTATAGGTGAATAATTTTATCTAGAATCAGTTATGCATTAACCTTTGCCAAGCTAGCAGCGTAGTCGATTCCCTTTGCGTCAAGGTATTCGATGATTTGACTGATGGTGAGGAACGGAACGTGAACCCGCTGGGCAAGTTCAGCTAGACTGTCACGGCGAGCCATCGTGCCGTCTTCCTTCAGTACTTCAATGATCACCGCAACGGGTGCCTTGCCAGCCAGGTATGCCAGGTCCACTGCTGCTTCCGTATGGCCGATCCGGTCGCGCAGGCCATGGGGTTGAGCATAGAGTGGCTGGATGTGACCAGGGTGGTTGAAGTCGGTAGCCTTAGCATCTGGCTTGGCGATCTGCCGAATAGTTGCCGCACGGTCATAGGCCGATACCCCGGTCGTTACGCCAGTCGCCTCGTAGGTTCCATCAGTGGTAACCATGAACGGTGTTTGGTTCGGATCCGTACTGTGTTCCACCATCTTCTTAAAGCCCAAGCGGTGGGCAATACCTTCACTCACTGGCACGCACATCAGCCCGTTGGCTTCCTTCAACATCTCATAAACCGTATCAGCCTTGATGCCATCCCCTAACGCAACCAGGTCACCTTCGTTTTCCCGGTCTTCGTTATCGGCGAGGATAATGTAACCACCGTTTACCAATTGGTCCAATGCTTCTTCGACGGTTGAAAATTGACTCTGCATAATTGAATGACTCCTTTGAAATTCGCTAAGCAATAAGACAACAACATTCGAATGTGTCATTATAATAACGAACATTTTTCTTTAAATCAACCTGTTTTTAAATAATTTATGAACTATTTCAGTGTTTAAAAATTTAAAGTTCGCTTATATTGCTGAGATAAAAATGTCCCCAGCAGATGAAATACCATCAACTGAGGACACTTAGAGAATTCATTTCCGCGGCACTATCTTAAATAACAAGTAGCCGCATTGTCCCAAGCTTGCCAGCGCCAAGCCACAAACAATGCCCAGGTCACTACGCCGCCAAGCAAAGGCAACACTAATTCCAACGACAAGAATAAGCGCAAGCCAGCAATAATCGCTCTTGCCTAGCCTTCCCCGCCGATTGTAAACGCCATTGAAATATAAACAAATGTAATAAGCAATCAGGCCCACCGACAAGAATACCCACAGGAACGTTTGCGAAACCGCTGAAATAGTCAGGTAGTCCAGTCCTGCGGTCATGGATAGAAGCGCAACCACCGTGAAGACATGCGAATACATCAGAACAAAGCCCCTGGTTTGCTGGTGGTGGTTGATTAGCAACTCACTTTGAATGATATAAGTACCAAATAGCGCCGCCACGAAGGCAAAGATCGCCAGCGCCAACGGATTCACCAGGGTACCAGTGAAATAGCGAGTCACGTTTACCAACATTTCCCCAAAGGTAATGATGATAATCAAACTCAACCGCTCCACCAGATGTGGAAAGTTAACCTTATCAGGTACAAACTGTCGGTAAATTGTCAGCGGCATCAAGAAACCGATCAAGCCGCCAAGAACACACAGATAGATTCCGTACCGGTACCCAATCACCAGACCGGCCAGTACAGCAATGAATTCCAACGATAATGTGATTGTAAAGGCGCGCACGCCGCGGTCCTGGAGTGGATTGCTGCCTGAACCGCACAGATATTGCCAAATCAGATTAGCAACAATCAGAAGAACCGCCGTATTGAACGTCCGGAAGGTGGTAGACCATTCCGTGTTGATGTTATTCGCCAGGTAGGTCATCGCATACATACTAATCAATAAGCCGATATTATCAACCAGCCGGCTTTCCCCAAAGCGGTTAATATAAAGGGCCTGGTATAGCCAGATCTGCATCACGATGATCACCACAATCGCGAATTCCAGATATGGAAGCACCGGTAGCCCACCAGCAGCCGGATAATGGATCATCGCGGTAATTCTGGAGATGGCATACACAAAGATCAGATCGTAGAACAGTTCCAGCATTGAGACTCGCTTGGCAACAATTGCTTTCATCAGCTTCACCTCACGTGATTTTTATATATCATAACATCGATTAATAGTGTCTCCTAGCGAATCAAGAATATGCCATACTAGGAATCAATTATTTCCTGGGAAATTTTAAAAATGGCAGATTGCAAGAAATAACTTGAACAATTTACTGACGTAGATTAAGCAGAAAGATCTCAATTGGTGAATGCCAGTTAAGACATCTAAGCGGTCGAGAGTTTAAGTACCAATTAATATGAACCAACTCGTTGTCACTAAGCTCTTCAATCGGCTTTCCTTTGGGGATAAAGCGACGCAAAACCCGGTTACGGTTTTCGTTACTGCCACGTTCGTGAAGCGAGTAGGCGTGGGCAAAGTAAACCTGGGTACCGGTTAATTTCTCAATCGCCCGGTAATCCGCAAATTCTTTACCGTGATCCACGGTTAGGGTCTTAAGCTTTCCGTTGAGTTGATGAGCCAGTTCCACTGCCGCCTGTTTCATTGATTGGCTATCACGCCCGTTAAGCCGTTTAACGATTGTCAGCCGACTTTTTCGTTCTACAAAGGTTGCGATGGCTTGTCCTTTGCGTTTACCAGAAAGCACTGTATCAGCTTCAAAATGACCAAACTCCTGGCGAGTCTCAATGTCTGCTGGACGTTCTTCAATCGATCGCCCAGGACTAAAAGTACCACGCTTTTCTTTAGCACGATGTCGACGAATACCATGATCTGGTAAGTCTTGTAGTTGGAGATCAAGTAGGCCTTGATCAATCCAGTTATAGATTGATTTATAGGCGATTCCGACAACGTGAGCGACCTGTTCAGCTGACCATTTCTGGACTTTAATTTTCTCTTCAATCAATCGCTTAAGATTGCTAGTTAGAGAAGGTTTTCTTCCTCGTTGAGACACTTTCTGCTCAAAATCAGCCTGCGCCAGCCGTGCTTGATAAGCGACATTTAAACGGTGCAGTTCGTTGAAGATGGTCGTCTTACTAAAACCGAGGTAAGTAGCGATGTATCATATGGAACGTTTTTCATTATGAAGCGTTTCAATGACAACCCGATCGTGAAATGATAAAATAGTAGTGCCCATAAAGGTCCTTCTTTCAATGGATTTAGTTAAGCAACACCATTAAAGACCTTTATGGGTTTTTCTGTCCACTCAAATGTTCAACTTAAATTTTACAATCTGCCTTATATACTCATTTCATGGTAAAATAAAAAGGTGCACTGGCGACCACCAATGCACAAGATGTCAACTTAGGAGCTGATACCCTTGAGGGTGTACTCTGTTGCGCTTGGCTGGTGGTGTATTGCCGTACACCAGAACAAGAGCGCTACCGTTAAGCTATCAGCCTAATTGTTGAATATAATATATTCTGATTACGCTTATATTATAGCATGGTTTAGCGACTTTGACGACCGTCTAGCTTTAGGGCTAGGCGGTTTTCTGCTTTAAAGCATGACTATAATTCCAGACCGTCGTCCTTTTCCTTAGTTGCTTTTGCCTTCTTCTTTCGGTTTGCTTGCTTTTGCTGTTGTAACTCCTTATTACGTTTAGCCGCTAACAACCGCGCTCGTTGTCGCTTCTTTTGATATAACCGTGCTGCTTCTAATTGCTTATTATGTAGTTCAAGCTGTCGAATACGTTTCTTTTCGCGGGCAGTTTGAGTGTTCACAACTCTTCATGTTGGAATTTTCTTTGGCTTTTCAAGCAATTCATCAAGCTGCTCATCACTCATCATATTCACATCGAATGACATTAACTCCAGCCCCCTTTCTTATAAATTTTCCAATCCAAAAATGCACACATTATTAAGCTAATTGGTGCTACTGCTAACTTTTGCCATCCGGGCGTAACCGCAACAACGGCCACTAAGATAACCAATTCGATGCCAAAGACAATAAGGAAAGTCATGAAATTACCCAACATAGTGGCAATTTGTCTCACTGATTGCTGACTTGCTTTAGCACTAAATTTGGCACTAGCGCTAGCTTCTTCAGCACTTTTACGTTCGTTGGCAAAATTCTGACTTACAGCTGTCTTAATGATTTCTTTTACCGATAGTCCTGTATCTTTTTCTAATTGCCGATAAACGTCATTAGTAACTTCCTGGGTATGGTGGGTGATTCCATCACGCATGGCTAAAATTAGATTACGCATAGTGGGCACTAGCTGATCATTAACCACTTGAGTATAATTCTCTAGATATTTACTGGCTTGGTCCAGATCTGCCACTTTTGCAATGCACTCTTGGGTCTTCTGATCCAAGTTCTGTTCGCGTAAGTTAATATCAGCCTCAAGCCCACTAATTTTCTGGTCCATCGCGTCAACACGGCCGACCAGCCCATCTGAATAACCAATGGCTCGGGCATCAGCTACTGCTTTAACCACTTTAGAGCTCTGGTCCTTCAGCTGTTCTTTTAGTGTTTGCTTGCTTTCGTCGAGCTTGTTGCTCAAGCTGTCGACGTTCTTCGACACTCGATTGACGTCGCCTTGCTTTGCTGACTCGTCGATGAGATAGTCTAGCTTTTCCGCGAGATCTCTGTTTCTGCTCTTCAGCCTTGGCGGCTTCACTTCGTTGTCGGTTGAGTTGGTTGAGTCGCTGTTGTCTAGCAGTTCTGATTCGAGCATCTCTTGCCATCGTTTTGATTTTTTCGAATTCTTCATCTTTTGATTGTCGTCGTTCATTAGTATCTTCCTCCACTTCTTTCTGCTTAAAGTAACCTGTTAAATAACTTTTAGTAAACGTTTGGCCCAAACCGCGAGTTGACAAAACTTCACCATTTTGTTTATCTACTCGTTGATAAAAGTCACGAACTTTGTATGACTTACCATGAACTGTTTGATGGTAAGTCCAGGCGCTTCCCTTCTGGCGTTCAGTCACGGTTATTCCAGCATCGTTTAAGCGCCGGATAAACTCCTTAAGTGAGTTTACTTCGCACCTAACTTGTGCGATTATCTTCTTTAAATTCTGTTGCCATTCAGATCGTGTTGTTAAATTATTAACATCTTGTCTTTCTTGTTGGTTATGTATTGGATTAGTCCATCTGTGACCTGTAACAAATTGGTAGTTATTGATCATTTCACGGTCAAAGCTGGATCGTAGTTTATGTATGTTGAAACGATTAGTTGGAATTGTTCGACCATTTGACTTGATGGTATTAAAAACAACATGTGCGTGTAGTTTTCCACCTTCGCTGTCTGCTTGAATTGCAATTATAGACTGTGCATCGGCAAAATGCTGATGAATAAAGTGCTGAACCAGCACCAATGCTTGTTTAGCTTGTAGGTTAAGATCTGAAGTGTCAAATTCATCTTCTGAGAAAGAAATAATTAAAGTTTGCGCTTGATACTTTCGTTTGGGATTGTGGGCTCTTTTTAGGTTAGCCTTAAATTGTTTTTCCAAGTACACGCCATTTTGCGTAGTCGTAACACTACCATCGGGGTTATGCAACAGCTTAATGTTAAAGCCGTCACACGCTAGCACTCGCTGCAACGTTTTTTTGTACTATGTGGTGGTTCCTGAAACAAATATTGTAAACGTTTATAGCTACTACGACACGAGTGAGTTTCCAGGACTGACAACTTCACCACCTGCTTCCAGCTTAGCTTGTCCGGTATCATTTTTTAGATTGATGATTTCTTGTTGCAATTCAGCTAAAACACGACTATTTTCGACTAGCTGCTTAGCAACCCACCGCCATAAGTCGTCATCGGTTAAATCGTCATCTTCTTGTTCGGCTTGTTGCTTAGCGGCATTCAAAACATGCGCAATCTGGTTAAGATTATTCCCCGATTTCGTAATTGTATACATAATAGCTTGGAGTTGTTGCTGAATATCGGCATATTGATTACGCACGATAGACAACTCCGACGATGATTTAGTATCTGTCAGACCATGGATTGCCTCAACTAACGGTAGCCGGTCTTGATTATTCAATTGTTGGACTAAAGCCGTCACGGCATCACGCTTACCCTTTTGCCAGTTCTCTTTAGCTTGCATTAATAGCTTCTCATCCTCAATCATTTGTCGCACTGCTTTCGAAGTACCTGCAATACCAAATTCACGCTTTACCGATTCAAAATCGGCAAGTTCATTTTCACTTAATCGGGCTTGAATCAATTTATTCTTTAATGGTTCCATCCATTCTTGACCTCCTCAGTTTGCCTGACGGCAAAAGAAATTTTCAGTCTTCACGTGCTCGTGACAACGACTGACTAAATTCCTCATTTCGTCGGGTTCGTTTGTTTTTTGTATTGGTCTATACCAATTATTCAACTATATTATAATACAAGAACAAACGAACTTGCAAGCAATTAAATTCGTAATATCAAACAAGTTTGTAATACGAATTATAGCTTGGCGAGGAGCCTGCGAGGCTTCCCTGCACCCTGTCGAGCGATCAGATATTACATTCAAAAATGAGTACCTCGAGATTGACATTCAAGGTCATTTTTGAGATTTCATATCTGATTTACTTATGATTTCGCCATAAGTAACAACAACGACCAGCTGTACTTGCCAACTGGACCAACAATTTCTTTTTGAATCACCAAAAAGAAACAAAAAATGACTACCTTATCAATCAACGATAAGGTAGCCAACAGTCAATCATATCGTAATATTGATTTTCAACACACCAGACACACTGACAATTAGCTTATAAATGCTGATATATCAGGTGTCGAGGCCCCTTCTAATTTTTCAGACACACAACTTTTGTTCTTCTCGTCCAGTGTGTCTGATATTGTGTCTGAGGTGTAATTTAGATCAATATAAAAAGAATTCATCTTAATATCAGAAGTATCAAAAAAGCCTTCATATCAAGCTTTTAACAACCTGACATGAAGACTTCTGAACACTTATAAAGTGTAATTTATGCTGACTAGAGGATTCGAACCTCCGACCTCATCATTACTAATGACGTGCTCTGCCAACTGAGCTAAGTCAGCAAATTACCAGCGAATATTAGTATAACATACCCGCCCGTAAACGCAAGCCCTAATTAATAAAAAAGGGCTGTGACTTAAATCTGTTATATAGCCACGCGGTACACAAATGGCCTCAAGTATTCGGGAAATCCAAACGCTTGAGGCCTATTTGTGTTCGCGGGGGTGTGAGTCAACGACTTCTGTCACACTCCTTCAATCTTTTCTTTGGCATAGCCGAGCCACACACTTTTTCATCTCAGCGACGTCTAAAATACTGTGGGCAAATTCCTTGCATACCAGCTCATCTGGCAAGTATTCATCATACTTATCAAAGACCGGAACTTCCTTTGGGTATAGCAAGTCTAACGGATCAAAATCCTTTGCTGCTTCCTCCGCCACGACCTGAAAGAACTCTTCTTCACTGGCATCCATTGCGAATTCCATAAAGTATGGCCGGGCCGAGTTAAAGCCCCGCAAGTTGAGCCGCTTGGCACACTTAATCCGCAGTAACCGCTCTAAGGCAAGGAAGGCGTAACTCCCGGTCCACGGGAATAAGCACCACATTTTACCACCCAGGTTGATCAGCTGCTTGTTCGGCAGGCCGGCAATGTTACAGGTATCTCGAACCTGGGTTAGCCGGGCCCGGGCATTCTTCATCAGGTACGGATACAACTGACTCTCTGCCAGGACCTTGCGCATCCGCTCCAGGATCCGGGGGTGAATGTCACCTGGTACATCCCCAAAGTAGGCCGGGATCCGCCCCTTCACACCATGGCAGTAAACCTGGTGGCGCTGGCGGTCAATATCTTCCACGACCCAAACGCGCCCGGCGATCGCAATTTTATCACCAACCGGCGGCGGCTTAACGATCGTCCCCAGCTCTTCTGAGCCAGCATGGACACTGAATTCCTCGTTTTCCTGAAAGACGGCGTAGAATTTAAAATTATTGACCACCCGTTCACCAGCCATACCGACGATCAGGTCACCACGTTCCGTTCGCTGAACCTGGTCCGTCTTAATGAGGTGCCGCAACAAGACCCGGTAATCATCCTGGCTAACGTTGCGGAAATAGTTTAGTGGCAATACCCGTCCCGCTAGCTCGGCCGGGCTCATTTCACCACCGGATGCTAACGTACTCATCGTCTGGTGGTAGAGCAAACTATAGGGGAGACGGTTCGGTTCCGGCGGTTCCACCCAGCGCTCTTCAAGGTAGAGCTGGACGAGGGCAATCCCCTGTAGTAGTGACCACGGAATGAGGTCCGGCAGCATCGCCCGGGACTCCGGGTGTTCTTCGCGCATTACAAAGTGCATCTCCGGTGGGTTCCCCCGGCGGCCGGTCCGTCCCATCCGCTGTAAAAAGCCGGAGACGGTAAAGGGGGCATCGATTTGAAAGGCCTGTTCCAATTTACCAATATCAATCCCCAGTTCCAGAGTAGCTGTAGCACAGGTCGTCAGATAGGAATCATCGTCTTTCATTGCCTCCTCGGCAGTCTGGCGAAAGGAGGGCGACAGGTTACCATGGTGGATCAAAAAGCGGTCGGGTTCATGCTTGGCCGCACTATAAGAACGAAGCATCTGGCAAACCGCCTCGCACTCCTCCCGACTGTTGGTGAAGACCAGGCTCTTTCTACCACGAGTATGTTCAAAAATATAACCAATCCCCGGGTCAGCCAACTCCGGAGCCGTATCGGTCTTAGGCTCTACCGGGGCCGCCGGGTCAAAGCCCTTGCTCGCGGCCTGCGGGTCCGTTTGGTAAAAGTGCTCCATCGAAAGACGCCAAACCTGCCGGGTGTTTTTTACACGGGGAACCACGGTCCGGTGTCCACTGCCGGCGCCCAGGAACTGCGCCGCCGCCTTCAAGTTACCAATTGTTGCGGAAAGGCCGATCCGCCGGGGCTTAACCCCTGCTAACCGGCTCAGACGTTCAATTAGGCAGAAGGTCTGCCCACCACGGTCACTACGTAAAAACGAGTGCAGCTCATCGATCACCACAAAGCGGAGGCCGTGGAAGAGGTGGGGAATATCCATGTGCTTATTGATCATGAAAGATTCCAGCGACTCCGGCGTAATCTGGAGGACACCGGATGGATTCTTCAACATCTTCCGCTTCTGCGTCTGGGCAACATCCCCGTGCCAGCGCCAAATCGGGATATCCGTATCAGCGGTCAGGTCAGTCAGGCGGCCGTACTGGTCATTGATCAGCGCCTTTAGTGGGGCAATGTAGAGGCAACTAATGGAGTCAGCCGCCTGATCATTAGCCATTTCGGTTAGGATCGGGAAAAAGGCCGCTTCGGTTTTCCCGGCCGCCGTGGACGCCGAAAGCAACACATTGTGGTCGGTACCGAAGATTTCCTCAGCAGCCGCCACCTGGATTGGCCGGAGCTGCTGCCAACCCTGACGGTAAATATAGTCCTGAATAAAGGGCGCGTAATGTGCAAAGACGTCCATCCTGGTTGCTCCTTTCTAAATAGTAAATTCAGTATAATCCTGGCCGGACTGGTCCGGATCCGCCGTCGAATCTTCACCTTCTGTCAGGCCCTTAAACTGGTCTGAATCCAGTAGGTCACTAACCGTGGTGGCCGGATTTTGGTAAACGATATCCAGCAGCTCAATGAAGTCCCGGATCACCTCCCGGGGGGTAATCTTAGTATCGGCGCCGATCCGCCCATACTCAATCTTAATGAACTTAGCTAGCTCGTCTTCGGTAATCTGCCGGTCATAGTTGTACAGACGGGCGTGCATCTCCGCTAGTTTTTCGGTCAGCACCAGCATCTCTTCCGCCGTTAACGGCTCCAGTTTAATTACCGGCGCATACATATCCTGGGCCCCCACGTGGGCAAACTTACCCTCGGTCAAGCGTGAGCGCAGGGCCTCGTAACTGTAAACACCACGCCGTTTATCCTCGACGGCCTGGGGAGTTCCACACATGAGGATTCCTAAGTACTTCGCCTTCCCCTGCAAGGTGTCATTGTACATGGTCAAAATCTTTTCGTAGTTGTACTGCCGGCTAATGCTATTGGGGATCTTGTAAATATTAACGAGTTCGTCAATCATGATTATCAGTCCCGCGTACCCGGCCTGACGGAAGAAGTTAGCAAATAGCTTCAGGTATTCATACCAGTCACTATCACTGATAATAATGTTGACCCCCAGTTCTTGCTTAGCCTCCGTCTTGTGAGTGTACTCGCCCCGGAACCACTTGACCACCTTCGCCTTCGTCTCCTCATCGTCATCAAGGTAGGCGTGGTAGTACATGTTTAACAACTTAGCGAAGTCAAAACCGTGGACCAACTCACTTAATGATGAAATGACGGCCGCAATCTTTTTATCGACGGCGGCACTAAAGTGGGGGTCATCCTCGGTTAGGCCGGTTTCGCTTGCGACCGTTTGTAGAACCGTGTTGATCCAGCGGTCCAGAATTAAGGTCAGAGCCCCACCTTCTGGCCGGGTCTTGGTGGCCAGGTTTTGGATTAGCTCCCGGTAGGTAGCCAGGCCCTGTCCCTTCGTACCTTGGAGCCGCCGCTCAGGTGAGAGGTCACCATCGACAACCACAAAGTTTTTATCCATTACGTAATTACGAACTGCCTGCAAGAGGAAACTCTTACCCGCGCCATAACGGCCGACGATGAAGTGAAAGGAAGCACCGCCCTGGGCAACAACGTCAAAGTCGTGAAGAAGGGCCGCAATTTCATCCTTACAACCGACCGTAATATAGGGGAGGCCAATCCGTGGCACTACCCCGGCTTTGAGTGAATGCAGTACTGTTTGGGCAATCCGCTTAGGTACCCGTTGTGTTTCGGCCATTTATCGTCACTCCTTAAGTTAAAAACATTTTTTCTAGGTCTGGCCGGTAGTCCGCAATTATCTGCGGCTGGTCATTGGTATCAAATTCAATTACGTCATCACCCACTTCGTCAAACAGGGTCGCATTAACTTGGTCCGCCACTATGGAGACCATTAGGTGGTGCTTTTTAAGGTAGTCTTTCCACGGGGTCCCTTGTAAAAGCGCCCGAAGTAAGAAAAGCTGGTCAGTAGTCAGGCCGTGCCGGTCTGCTTGTGGAGAGGTCCCATCATGGGGTGTTGGTACGGTCGGCCGGGTGACTGGCGCTGGTGGTGTTGTAGCCTGTTTTGGTACCGCGGCCTGCTCCTCCTTAATAGCCTGCCGTTCCTCAGCCGTCAACAGGCGGGCCTGGGTTTCGGCCGCTGCTTGCCGAATCTGTTCAACGTCGCCCAGATCAACTTGAACCTGGGGCCGGCGCGCTTCCTGCAGCTGTCGTTGGTAATCCCGAATTCCCTGGTCAACGGCCGTTAAAACTGCCTGTGGTAACCAGCGGGCCTTCAGTGGGTGTCCCAGGTTGAAGCGCTGGCGGACGAGCCGGTCAAGCTCATGGAGAAAGGCGTTTAAGTTAGTCGTTATTCCCGGTTGTGCGCTAAAGGCCTGGCAGTAATATTGTCGACCCTTAAACTGGTAACGGCGCACCGAATCCACCGGGTATTCGGCCATTTGCTGCCGGGGATGAAAATAGAAGACCGCGTTACCAAAGAAGAAGTTACTGGTAAGTTGCTGACGTGCAACGTAGTGGTCGAAGTATTGTTGTCCCTGACCATTGGGAAGCTGTAACACCGTTTGCCAAACCTGCTTTAATAGTGACTCAAAGTGGGTGGTTGACTTTTGATAAAGTCGGCTATGCTGAAGGTAGGTTGAGTGGTGCGCAAACGCGACCGTTAACTTGGCAGCAGGATAATCTTCAGGGTGTAAAAAGATATGGAAGTCCCGGTCAGCCGTCAGTTCTGCTGCGAAAACCTGGTTAGCAATTTTATGATCCAGCCGGTAGTAAAGGACGTAATCGTGTAGCCACCGGTCCAGGTAGTTTTCCATTTTACGATCAAACTGGTCGGCATACTTATCCTTAAAGCAAAGTAATTGGCGAAAGCCCGCCTCAGGGGTACTGACCCCGATATTATTTAATAGTTCGTAAATGTATAGGTAGGCATACGAATCCGCAACGGGGGTAAATTCTCCCCGCCGTAATTTGGTCCGCCAGGTAAAGTAGGTCCGGAGCTGGGCCGTGTCCAATGTATGGTAGGTTGGAAAGTAGCGTTTCAGTGGGACCGTGCCGGGATAATCATCCTCGTAATCGGCTAAAAGTTGGCCCTGGTCATAGAAGTTCTTATCTCGTCGCTCGCCAGGAAGAAGTGAATAATCATAGGCCGTCAAAGCCCTTTGCAGGGGTGCTGGAACTTCATCTTGGTGGGAAATGCTATGATGATCAACTGCTTGCGGAATAGTTTGTGCCTGGTAGTGATCATCGCTGTTGCCCTCCGGAAGGATGACGTATTGCTGCTGGTTCATTTCTTCCCGGCCAGCATTAACTGCCGCCCTAAAGGCATAGTCAACAATATTTTCCACTGCCCGATCACTAACCGCGCTAAGGTCAAAGCCAACCCATTCCCGATCGTGATGATAAAAAGCCTGGCCAAAGCCGGGAAGGTCCCTGATGGCATCAGCAAAACTATAGCATTGTACATCAATTCGCACTGACTGTTGACGGTGAAGTACCATAAACGGCGCCTGGCCCTTTTTTAATGCCAATCCCTCACCACCATTTTCTGGGAGGTCCGTAAAATGGAGTCCATACTTATTTTTAATCAATTTTACCAGTGATTGGTATTCCACCAGACGACACCTCCCCGTACATACGTTCTGATTATAGCAAGGATCATATTTTTTGTGAACTCTGGAATAGGTTACAGGATACAAAAAGGTTCTATGATATTCGGTAAGGATAAGCTGTACCATTGATTTAAAAATAAAAAAGACAACTGTCTTAAGTTATCCCCATAACCACTCAGTTGTCTTAGAAAAGATATATTCCTTATGAATAAGGATATCAACTTTTGGACCGGAATCAAGGATCCTTACTTAATTACCTACACTTTATCCAATCAAGAGGTTGTCGAACAGCTACTCGATTTCTCTCCAGATCTAGGGGCTGCTTACGAATACTACCAAGACTTAATAGCCGCGATTGGTAACCATAATCAGGCTTTATTGGACCAGTTAATCAAGCGGAATAATTTACCAATCGCGATGAGACGAGTTAAGCGAACCCTCGCCAAGCACCGCCAGGAGATCATCACCAGCTTTCACACCCAACTAACCAACGGGCGAATCGAAGGTACCAATAATAAAATCAAGGTAATCAAACGAACCGTATATGGCTATCGTAACTTCTTCCATTTTCGAATCAGGATTCCCGTTTCATTAAAGACTTCCAATCTCATGATGCGTGAATTATCAAAAAGAGAACCAGACCAATAGCCAAAGCGGCTTAGGCTAGTTCTCCAAATTCTTTTCATCCTTACCGATTGATAAAGAGCCTACAAAAAAAGGACCGTCAACTGAATGACGATCCTTTTTCACTTGGCGTGGCAACGTCCTATCCTCGCAGGGAGCGATCCCCCAACTACTTTCGG
>NZ_JBJEEL010000021.1:0-14202 GCF_051873035.1 Limosilactobacillus sp. | reverse complement strand
TGGCGTTTTTTATTTACCACCAACTGGGTGGCTAACTTCATTCTATAATCTACCGGATTTTTTAAATTACCTTAACTACTAAATAAGGCAGGTCCCGTGAGTGCCAACTTTGGCCTCCGGGGCCTGCTTTTTTAGATTTCTAATTGTAGTTGGCTAGTGGTTGACCGCGGCCTGCGGGGAAGCCAGGTTGCCAGCATTTGTTCGACAATTTGTTGGTAGGCAGCAAGGTCGAGTGTACTCTGGAGTTCTTGGGGGATAATTTCCGCCGGTGTAAAGGTGATTCGTAAGTGTCGCCGGGCGAAAATTTGCCGTTGTTCAACCTTAAAGTGAGGACGGGTAATGTTAAATTTTTCGCGCAATTGTCCACGTTCGGCCAGTTCTTCAGCAACTGCGTCACCGCGCTGGTGGGTACTAAAGACCCGGGTGACGGTATAGTCATGTGGGTTGCTGGTAAAATAGCCGGTCAAAGCAGGGGTAGCGACCAGGGTCTCCTGGCCATTATCGGCAATGGCAAAAAGCTGCTTGAGTTTTGACGAAAGAATTGGCTGGAACCATTCTGCCGGTTGGAACCCTTCTTGCCGGTGCCTTTCTAGTAGTTCACCGATTAGTTGCTGGTTAACCGGCCGGTGGTTACCGGCCCGCATCAGGTATTCAACCAGGACCTTTTCGGTAATCGTTGGTCGCTGCTGGTCGGTCCAATTGTTGGGGCCGTAAAAGTGGTTGGTATTATCTCCGGCGACCTGGTAGCGACCGTCATAACTTTGGTAGACGTGGTCATTGGGGCTCTTGCCAAACCAGTTAGTTCCCCTATCAGTAACATGGAAGCCAGCGGGAAGATGGTCGAGGACCTTCAGATCAGCCCCGGCCGGTGGGGTAACGTATACAACCGTTGAGTTGACCGAAAGCAGCTTAAAGTGCTGGTCGAGGAGTAGTTCGCAGAGGGCAATTAACTTCAATTGGACGGTAAGGCGCATCTGAAGGATGGTGTTGGGCTGCTTGAGGTGGTTGTCAAAGGCGGTATCGGAGCTCCCCTTCATGGCGTGGAGGAGCTTTTGTTCAAGCTTACTTGTTAATGTCGGTGCGTTAGCATGCTGTCTGACGTCATTAACCATCTGCTGGACGATTCCCTGAGCATGGGGATCAAAGGCACCCATTGCCAATAGGGTATCTTGGGGAAGGAGCCGGTGGTCAATTTTAATCACCTGTTGGGCATGGTTGGGTTCACTAAAGAGGTTGCTTTGCTGGTAGTCATGACTAGTCGCAAAGGCCTCCTTGTCAACGGTAAAACCATGGAGACCACCCTCGGAGGGGATTAGTACAAACGGGGAGTGGTCGGGGTTATAAAGTAGTGGTGGCCGGAAATCCTTATTCTTAAGGTGGACTCGATGGAGGGCATAGGGGTCATGGCGGTCGATGCCAACGTAATTTTGGTAAAAACTACCGAGAAGCTGTCCCCACCTGGTGGTCATTGTGGGGATAACCAGGTCAATTCGGTGACGGTCAACGATGTGGTGGTCCCGGTAGAGGATTGCCTCAATCGTTTCGGCATCAGTCGTCGTTGGCATGATTTTCATCATCCCTTGCCATTCTTCGTGGGGGTTCTTAGTGATTTCATCATAGTACTGCCGCATGATTAACCGGTGCTGCTGCCAGCATTCTTGGAAGAGTGGTGTGTTGAAAAGACGTTGTAAGTTCAGTAACCGTAAGCCGACTCGGTCTTTTAACGCCATCCCCACTTGAACTTGCGGGTAGCCGAGCTGGCAGAGGTAGCGGTCATAGCGACTGAGTTCGCCATGGTCAATCCGGCCGTCGAGGGTTCGGATATCGAGAAAACACTCGTTATGTTGCCAGTCTGCTAGCTGACTAATTTCGTCCTGGTTCCACAAGTGGGGGTGGTGGTTAATGACCTTAAACGGTGAGTCAAGACTGGTAAGGACCTTTTGCCGTTGGTTGACCAGGTCGATTATTTCCCGGGAAGTTTTCCGCTTGGCCAAAACCAGGAGGGGCATCTCCCAAAAGCGACTGGCAAAGGCGAGGTAATAATAACGTTTACTAGCCCGGAGTTTGGTCAGAACGGCCAAAAAGTGGTCCGTTACTTGCTGGCTAGCTTCCCGCGTAAGGGTAACCTTGCTGGCCCGCCGCGTTTTATCAGCCAAGAAGGCCAGCGACACTTGCTGGGCATTATAATCGATTAACCAGAACTGTTTTTCCATTGCTAGTCCC
Organism: Limosilactobacillus sp.; assembly: GCF_051873035.1. Classification (GTDB taxonomy): domain Bacteria; phylum Bacillota; class Bacilli; order Lactobacillales; family Lactobacillaceae; genus Limosilactobacillus. The sequence continues at coordinate 11,979 of NZ_JBJEEL010000021.1, read as the reverse complement.
CCCTTTAACTTTATTTTACGAGTAACTAGGCAATTGTCAGCTGATTTATTCCCCAATTGGCGCTAGTAATATTTGGGTGTATATTGAAACTATAAGATAGGGGGGTATTAAATTGAAGAATAAGAAAGTCAGCATAGCATTAGTGGCGGGACTAGCCCTGCTGCTGGCCGGTTGTGGTACGCAATCAACCAGTACGGGTAAGGGGAGTTCTTCCTCATCAAGTTTATTGGCAGCGAAGACAAGTGACAAGGTTAGCGCTACTAATTTGACACCACAACAGACGGTGGCGGTTATCACTGCCTACGCGGGTAACAAGTATGGCGGTGACTGGGCAAGTACCGCTAAAAAGGCGGAGCAGGATGGCCTGCAGGTTAACCTGTACCGGACTAATAAGTACCAACTCAGCGATAATGGTCAGGGGGTGGCCTATAACGTCACCGCCAACGGGCAATCGACTGGTTTGGTATACACGGTTAAGGATAATGATGTGACTATTTACCAGGATGCGCAGTCTGGCAGTGCTAAAAAGCTAACGACGATTAGTCGGAACGGCATGGTAGACTACCTCAACCGCAATGGTCAGGGGCAGCTGGTTAATAACCTTTCTAAGGGAGCCAAGGTGGTCGACAAGACTAACGGCGGCTTGACCGGACCGACTACTAATACGGCTGGTTCCAGTACCCGGGGCCAGGTTGGTAAGTATGGCAACGAAGGACCAGTTAGTGTTCCGGCTGAAATGCAGGGAACCTGGTACACGGCTGATAACGATTCTGATGGAACAATTGAGTTTGGAACGCATACTTATCGTTATAGCGGCTCGGATGATAATGGTGACACGCAGAGCCTGTATAAGCAGGACAGCTCCTTCTTAGAGAATGATGATAACGTTACCGATGAAGGTGTGATGCAGGCAACCAAGGGCTGGGACCGGGCTGTCTTTACTGACGCTAAGGGGATGCACTGGTTGTGTGTTCACGGCTGGACCCAGACAGCTGGCGCCGGGACCTACTTCGCCGTTCACACTGAAACCATTAATGGTAAGCAGGTTAAGGTACTAGTAGAGGCCGGTGGTGCTGACATGCATGTTGACGCGGTTTACTACCAGAGTGCGTCCCTAGCTAAGCAGCAAGCAGATACGAAGTATGATGACTTAGATTACATGGATGACTAAAAAATTTAAAAGCGTCTAGCACGAGAACTTCACTGCTAGACGCTTATTTATTAATCATAAATTACTGGATGAATCAGCCCAGCGGCCAGGAGAACAATTCAAAGATCCGGTCAACTTTTTGCTGGTTAATTCTCTTATTGGTGGCCAGTACCCGGTAGGTGACCTGGTCCTCTTCCAACTTCTTGGGGGTCCAGTAGAAACCATTCCGCTTGTAAAAGGCGAGCCGCCGTAACCGTTGCCGATTGTTGCGCGCCTGCGGATCGGGTTGCTCAATGTCGAGGACTAACGAGTCACTGGGATATAAGTCCCGCAACTGGGCGATGATCCGGCTACCATAGCCGTGGGACCGTAGCTGGTCATTGACGGCTAAAAATAGGATGTAGTGGAAACCATGGCTGTGGATGACGTAGGCAAACCCGACAAAGCGATCCTGGTCATAGAAGGCCATGAAGTCCGCCTGCTTAAACTTACTCTTGAGCATCATCCAGCTCCAGGGTTCCCGTTCATACTTCGGAAAAGCACGCTGGTAAAGCTGCTTCACCTCACGATAATTACTTAAACTCAACCTCACGGGCTGTATGTCTAAATCCAAAAAATATCACTCCTTAATATAGGGGTATTTTAGCAGAAACCCTCAGAGAATGCCAATTAGCCTGGCATCATTTTAGTGAAAAATTAATGCTATAATGCAGTTAAATTAGAAAGGTTGTGAATAAGATGCAAGTAGCACTAAGCGACGCGAAGACCGGCCAAGCGGTCACGACCCCCATTTTTGACCACCATCTGCTAATCGTCGGTCAAACGGGGAGCGGCAAGACGACGACGGCCCTGTCAATCCTGAACCAGCTCCAGCAGACTGACCAGACGGCGATTGTTCTTGACCCGACCGGCGAATACAGCCGGTTACCCCATGCGGTCACTTACCGCCTGGGCGAGAATGCCTACTTGGAAGCGGGAAAATTAACCGCTGACCAGTTTCAAGAGGTTCTTGGTTGCCAACTTTCCCCAGGACTTCACCAGCGTCTTAGCCAAGCTATCGCTGCATTGAAAATCCAGCGCAACCTCCGCCATCGGACGGGGCCCCTTCGTAAGCTGAACCAGCCGATTGCTGCCTACCAGGAACTTCTGGGGCAACTCAGTGGCTGGTCCAGCGACTACGCCGTCACTGACCTTCCCCAACAGTTGGTCGAGGAGGCGGTCGTGCCATTTGCCGATTCCCGGGCGGATTACTCGTTGCTGGGGCAGGAGTATGACTACGGTTGGATTAGGAGCCATTGGGACGTAATGACGGCCTTTCGCGAGCGGTTGGCCAGTCGGGCCTTTCGGCAACTTTTTGATACTGTGGCTCACCCGGGGCAGGCAAAGACCGAGCTCGGTTTTGTTTTGAAAATGTTTTTGAACCAGCGGACGACTCACCGGACATTAGTAATCGACTTGTCCTTGCTGAAGGGCTTTGAACACGAGCAGGGAGCCATTATTTCCTACCTGCTGAAGTTAATCTTAAATGACCGACTGGCCGCTGGTGGTAGCCAGTTGCCGGTAAAGATAGTACTGGACGAGGCCCACCGCTACCTTCCGACCGACCAAGCGGGACTAAGTCACAACGGGATCTTTCAGTTACTGCGGGAGGGCCGGAAGGTTAACTTTCAACTGGCATTGACCACCCAGTCACCATTGGACCTCCCGGCACGGTTGCGGTCGCAATTTAGTACCCTGGTTATTCACCGCCTACTGTCAGCGGAGGAACTGGCTAGTTTATCGACCACTCTGATCCCCACTACGGTTGCAACTTTGCCGACGGGAGAAGCGTACTTGCTTCAACCGAAGACACCAGCACGGTTAGTGAAGGTGTTAGCGCCGCAATGGTACTAGTTAATATTAATTATGTAGATAATATCACAAACTGATAATTTGCTAGTTAACCGCTATCATTACGTTCCAAAAATATATAATAAATGATAAACGTTAACAAAATTTAAATTAGTGCTTTACTTCACAATTAGATCTGCTATAATAATTTTCAGCAAATGTGATATTTGCTTTTTATCCATGAAATAAAATTGCCAACAGTAATAACGAATTATTCCTTTCATCCAATTAACATCCAAACATCATATATAAGTAGTTTTACCGGTGTGGCAATCAAATATGACGGGGTAGAAAAAGCCTCATTAACTCCCAGTATTGTTCTTCTAGATACTGGGAGTTTTTATTTTTTCCCTAACTTCTCAGTGTTCACATCGTTATAAAGTGTCTATAATGAACAGGTGAGATAGTGGGGAGGGTATACCTTGATTGAAATTAATAACCGTAAATATTCATTTCCCAAGATTTTAACCTTTGGATTTCTGATCGTTATTGCCATCGGTACCGGCCTGTTACTGTTGCCATTTTCAACCGTTGCCGGCAGCCATACAGGCTTTATGACCGCCTTTTTTACGTCCACGAGTGCAACCTGTGTTACGGGGTTAACCCTGGTAAGTACAGCGACGCACTGGAGCTTCTTTGGCCAGTTGGTGATTGCGGCCTTAATGGAGGTAGGGGGACTGGGCTTCATGACCTTTGCCGTCATGATGTCGCTAATGATCCGGCGCCGGGTTCGGATGTCAACCAGGCTGTTGACGCAGGAGGCATTAAACTTGGACCACCTGTCACAACTAACCGTAGTCTACCTAATCATTAAATTATCGCTGCTAATTCAGGTAGTTGGCAGTATTTTTTTGTTTTTCGACTTTTATCCCCGTTACGGGCTCAGTAAGGGGATCTGGTTTAGTATCTTTCATGCTATTTCGGCCTTTTGTAATGCCGGCTTTGACCTTTTGGGGAACAGCATGGAAGACTACATGAATGACCCCTACATGCTTTGTGTCCTGGCGGTTTTAATCGTCGCGGGATCGCTAGGCTTCTTAGTATGGAAGGACCTGCTGGGCTACCATAAGTACCACCACTTATCCTTGCATACGCATTTGGCACTGCGGACCGGGGGCGTAATCTTTTTGGTTTCGTTTATCGTGTACTTTTTGACGGAACACAACTTGGCGCAATTTAGTGACCAGCTTAGTTGGTCCCAGCGGCTATTAAATACGGTTTTTATGGCTATTACACCCCGGACAGCGGGGCTGATTACCTTTCCCTATACGAAGTTGAGTGCCGCGGGGATTAGTTTAACTATCATCTTGATGTTTATCGGCGGAACCCCAGGGTCAACGGCTGGGGGTGTTAAGACCACCACAGTTGGTCTATTGGCAACCCAAAGTATTGCCACGTTGCGTGGGCAGCGGGACACTAACTTTGCCCACCGCCGCTTTACCCAGGAAAATATTAACCGGGCGCTGACGCTCTTTTTTGTGGCACTAGTAATCGTTTTATTGGCGATCCTTCTGTTAGTTGAAACCCAGTCCCTACCGAAAAATGATACATTGTCGTATGTCACCTTTGAAGTTCTGGCGGCCTTTGGGACCACCGGGATTTCACTCGGTATCACCCAGAATCTAAACCTCTTTGGCCAGTTGATTATCATGGCCCTCATGTTTATCGGCCGGGTCGGTATCTATACGGTGATGTTTTCCATCTTTAATGCTCAACCGAAGCTAAAGAGCTACCATTATCCAGAGGAGAGTGTTCTAATTGGCTAGTAAAGAAAGTTATGCAGTGATCGGGATCGGTCAGTTTGGGGCCGCAATTTGTGAATCATTAGTTGAGGCCGGCCAGGAGGTTCTGGCAATTGATAGTAATCCTGAAGTGGTAAATGAACTTGCGGGGACCGTCATGCGGGCGGTGATTGCGGATGCTCAGGATGAGGATGCCCTTCGGGAGTTGGATATCGGAAACTTTGACCATATTTATATTTCGATTGGTAAAAACGTGGAGGCCAGTATCATGGCAACCCTAATTGCTAAGGACTTAGGGGCCGCGGATGTTATTTGTCGGGCAGAAAACGTTAACCACGCCCGGGTCCTGGAACGGGTCGGTGCCGACATGGTCGTTCGTCCGGAACACGACATCGCTAAGCGGCTGGTCTTTCAGCAGTTAAACCCGAACATGGTTGACTATGTCACATTGAGTCGGGAGGTCACCCTGGCCGAGATTGATATTAATAACCCGAAGTTTTACGGGAAGACGCTAGATGAACTTGATTTTCGGAATAGGTTTCGGGTCAACGTGATCATCATCGTTAGTGAAGATGAGGAGATTAACCAGATGCCCCAGGCCGACGACGTTATCCGTCCCCACGATAAGGTGACGGTAGTCGGTAACATCAACGATATTAAGCGGCTCAACCGGATTGTTCGTGAGCATAAGTAAGGAGAGAAAATAGTGAGAAACCGTGCAATTAACGTAGTCATAATTGGTATTATTGCGGTGGTCGCCGTAATTAGCGGGCTGTTTGCGGCCTTTTCTAGCCATGAGTATTGGAACCTGCTTTGGGTCGCGTTGATTATCGCCTGGGGAGGAATTTTTGCCCACACGATTTCCCGGGGGCATGAGCAGATTTTACAGCAACTTTTGGACCAGCTGGCACCGGCGAAGGATTCGCAAATGCTGGCCTTTACTGCCGGACGGTCGGAGGACCTCCAACTAATCGCGCGTCGTCTGCAGGCTCCCGGAAAGGTAACTGGGGTGGCCAGCTGGCAGCAAGCCCTGCCAGTCGTTAAGCAGCAGGTAGCCGCGGCGCACCTCGCCGACCGGGTAAAGCTAGTTGATAGTGCGATGACTAACCTCCCCTTTGCTAACCAGCTTTTTGACGTGGTCATTGTTGATGTCGCCCTCCATAACGTCACACCGGCTATTCAGCGTGGGCGGGTACTCCAAGAAGTGGCCCGGGTGTTAAAGGCCCACGGTACCCTGGTTATTATCGATACGAAATACATGGCCGAATACCAACAGGTATTGGCGAACATGGGAATTGATGATCTCCAGGTGGTTAAAACCGGCTTTAACGGCTGGTGGGGTGGCCCGTGGCTGACTACTAAAATAATGATTGCCAAACGGGCCTAGTGGATTTACCCACTTTTGCCGTTTAGTACTAGTGAGGGGGTTGATGAGATGACACCAGAACAGGTCCTAAAGGATAACTTTGGCTTTACCAAGTTTCGTAGTGGACAGGCGGAAGTGATTTCCCGGGTAATGGCCGGTAAGAATGTACTGGCGGTAATGCCGACGGGCGGGGGGAAGTCACTATGCTACCAAATTCCTGCACTAGTAAATCCGGGGGTGACCATTGTGGTCTCGCCCCTAATTTCTTTAATGAAAGACCAGGTCGATTCCCTAAAGCAAAACGGAATCGCAGCGGCAGCCATTAATAGTACGATTCCCCAGGCGGAGGTTAATCCCATCCTCCGTCAGGCCTATGAGGGGAAGATTAAGTTAATTTACGTTACACCAGAGCGCCTCAATATGGAATATTTTCGCTACCAGCTAAACTTTTTACCGGTAGACCTGGTGGCCATTGACGAGGCCCATTGTATTTCCCAATGGGGCCATGACTTCCGCCCGGCTTACCGCCAATTGCGGACCGCCATTGATGGCTTACGGTCGCATCCTAATATCCTGGCACTGACTGCGACCGCGACACCAGCTGTCCAAGAAGACATCGGTCAGCAGCTCGGCATTCAACCGGCGAACTTTGTCATTACCAACTTTGCCCGGCCCAATATCTCTTTTCGGGTGGTTCATCCTGAAAAGAGTACCCGGCGGTATATCAGGGAATACCTCACAGCCCACCATGATGAGGCCGGGATCATTTACGTCAACACCAGGAAGGGCGTTGATGAATTGACGGCCTACCTCTTGGAACACCACTTTGCGGTCGCGGCCTACCACGCGGGGATGGATGCGGCCGACCGGACACGGGTCCAAGATGATTTTCAATTTGACCGGATCAGTACGATTGTGGCGACGAGTGCCTTCGGGATGGGAATTGACAAGAGTAACGTCCGTTTTGTCATCCACGCGACGGCGGCCCAGAATATTGAATCTTATTACCAAGAAGCTGGCCGGGCTGGTCGTGACGGTCTGCCCAGTGAGGCGGTAATGATTTACCACCCCAATGACTTGCGGCAGTACCGCTGGTTTATTGACCAGTCGACGGCGGCGGATGACTACCGGGACCTCCAGTACCAAAAACTGCAGGCGGTGGCTAACTATGCTAGTACGCCGGAGTGTTTACAGCAGTTTATTGTGCGCTACTTTGGGCAGGATTGTCCGCCCTGTGGCCACTGCAGCAACTGTACCGACGAGCGGACCGTTCAAGATATTACCGCCGAAAGCAAGCTCGTGATTGGGCTGGTGCAAGAGCTACATGGCCGCTTCGGTAAGGGCGTGGTGGCCCAGGCGTTGACGGGTTCACATAACCAACGGATGCAAGAGATCGGCGCGGCGGCGTTAACCAATTTTGGGGCGCTAAAAGGGATGTCTAAACAGGAAGCAGCGAGCCTGGTTGATTACCTAGTTGCGATTGGTATCTTGCAGACTGCTGGTAGCCAATACCCGGTAATCCAGGTAGCGACCGCCGGCTGGGCCGTCCTAAAGGGTGAACGGACGGTGAGCCGCCGGCAGGAAAAGTCACCTGACCAGTCCGGCACTAGGTTGGCGGAGTCACCTGATGTGGCGGCCCTGTTTGAACAATTACGAGCGAAACGACGGGAACTGGCCGCTGAACAAGGGGTACCACCCTTCATGGTTTTCTCGGACCGGACCCTCCATGACATGGCCCGGCTAAAGCCACAAACCCAACGGGACTTTTTGGAAGTTAACGGGGTTGGCCAGCGGAAGTTAGCCCAATACGGTCAGTCGATGATGGACACCATTGGTGACTACCTAGCGGGGAAAAATTAAAGAAAAGCAAATCATGATGGACTCCAAGCATTTTCGGATGGTTGGGGTTATTTTGTACCGTAATAGTGGACGGATTGACTATTTGCGAGTATTTTTATTTAGTTACCCCTAACCAGAATACTTAAAAAGGGGTAGAATGTTTTTAGCTTATTAAAAGGAAGTGTCGATAATGAGTGAACAAGGTAACCACGTCCGACGACTCCTTAAGACGCGGCACCTGGAAATGATTGCCCTTGGTGGTTCAATCGGGACCGGGCTGTTCGTTGCCAGTGGGTCGGCCATTCATACGGCCGGACCCGGTGGGGCTGTCGTTGGTTACACAATTATGGGAATTATGGTTTATTTCCTCATGACGAGTTTAGGGGAAATGGCCACCTTCCTACCAGTTAGTGGTTCTTTTGCCACCTACTGTACCCGTTTTGTTGATCCCGCCCTGGGTTTTTCGATGGGGTGGATTTACTGGTTTAATTGGGCGCTAACGGTAGCGGTCGATAGTACGACGGCGGGAATTGTAATGAACTTTTGGTTCCCCCACGTACCAAGTTGGATCTTTAGCCTAGTAGTTTTAATTTATATCATCACTGTTAACGCGTTAGCAGTTAGTACCTTTGGGGAAGCCGAATACTGGCTGGCGATTATTAAGGTGCTAACGGTGGTCCTGTTCCTAATTGTCGGGGTCGGTGTGATCTTCGGCATCCTTGGTGGCCAGGCCGTGGGCTTTAGTAACCTGACCTATAAGCAGGCCCCGTTTGTCGGTGGGGCGCCGACCATCCTGAGTGTCTTCCTGGTAGCTGGTTTTTCATTCCAAGGAACCGAGCTGGTGGGGATCACGGCTGGTGAATCGGCCACGCCATCCAAGAGCATCCCGCGGGCCATCCACTCGACCTTCTGGCGGATCCTGCTTTTCTATATTTTGGCAATCTTTGTCATCGCCTGCATCTTGCCGTACACGAGTAAGAACCTTCTGGGATCATCGGTTCAAGACATCACAATCAGTCCCTTTACCCTGGTCTTCCGGCGGGCAGGGCTCGCGTTTGCGGCTAGTGCGATGAACGCCGTTATCTTAACGGCCGTTATTTCCGCGGCTAATTCCGGAATGTATGCCTCGACCCGGATGATTTACTCAATGGCCCACGAAGGCCAGGCCTGGAAGATCTTTGGTGTAACCGACCGCCACGGTATTCCAATTTATGGCCTGCTGGCTTCAACTTTAGTGGCCTGCCTAACCTTCTTAACCGGGATCTTTGGCCCTGGCATTTACGAATTCTTGATTGATTCCAGTGGTTTGGCTGGTTTCCTTACCTGGATGGGGATGGCCGTGGCGCACCTGCGTTTCCGGCGGGCATACCGGGCCCAGGGTTATGATGTAAATGACCTGCGTTACCGCGCTTCCTTCTTCCCGTTTGGCCCGATCCTGGCGGTCATTTTATGTGCGGTGGTAGTTATTGGCCAAAACCCAACGGCCCTGTTACACGGTCAGTGGCAGCAGATTGCACTTACTTACCTGAGTGTACCCCTACTGCTCGTCCTCTGGTTATACTACCGCCTTCGTTACCATACCCACTTAATCCTACTCAAGGAGGTTAACCTCCACGGTGGCCAGCTGAAAGGTGATAAGAAGATCTAATGGAAATTAAAAATGTACCACTGGCGGAGCCCTATTCGTCAGTTGATATCTACCATAGTCAGTCTGATGTGGCGCTTCCGGGGGTCGTAATTGTCCCCGGTGGCAGCTACAACAAGATTATGGAACGGGACTCTGAACGGGTAGCAATTACGCTAGCTACCCACGCCTTCCAGGCCTTTGTCGTCCGTTACCCGGTCTTAGAACATAAGGGCTACCGGGCGGCGAAACGGGCCCTTGCGCAAACCTTTGACTACCTGGTCGACCATGCGGCGGAGTTGGACCTTGATCCGCAACGCCTGGGAGTACTGGGCTTCTCGGCTGGTGGTCAGCTGGCAGCTGCCTATAGTAACCAGCCAGCTACTAAGGCCAAGTTCGTGGGTCTTGGTTACCCGGTAATCCGACCATTGATTGATCAACGGATGGGAGTGACAACCGAGGACGTTTCCCAACTAGTTACTAAGCAGACACCCGCTACCTTTATGTGGGGGTCAATTCAAGACCAGTTGACACCTTATCTTGACCACCTGGCAGTCTATGCCCAGGCTCTGGCCAAGCAAGGGGTTCCCTTTGAGTTGCATGAGTTTAGTACGGGCGGTCACGGGATCGCGCTGGCAAATAAGTACACCAGTATCGTTAACTACGACCGGGCCGATGAACACATGGCCAAGTGGTTCCCATTGTTCTTGGACTGGTTGCAACAGTTAAAATTTTAAAACAATTATAGGGCCGGGAAAGCTTGTTTCCCGGCCCTATTTTTGGCTTCTAATAGCGGACCTAACGGTGTTCAATTGTAACAACACGGCTTGCGACGGCGTCGATAAAGTGCTGGTCGTGTTCGACAAAGAGGAGTGTGGGCCGGTATTCCTTAATCAGCGTGATTAATTGCTGCTGGTTATAGGTATCGAGGTAGTTTAGGGGCTCGTCCCAGATGTAGAATTCGGCGGGGGTTAACAGTGACCGGGCGAGTTCGACCTTCTTTTGCTGGCCCATACTCATCTGCTCGATGGGGACGGTAAACGTTGCCCGGGCCAGGCCCAGCTTACGGAGGATATTTAACAACTCGTCGTAGGGCAATGAGTTCTGGGCCGCAAACTGGGCCAGTGTACCATGGTTATGGTAATTTTGCCGCACGGTCGAAACCGCCGGCGTACCTAAGCTGATTTGACCGCTGATATTTCCTGGGAAATTACCGCGAATGGCCCTGATTAAACTACTCTTCCCGGCACCATTCGGACCGGTGAGCGCCAGTTGCTCATGGCGGTGGAGCGTGAAACTAAGGGGCGGGAAAAGGGTTCGCCCGGGAAGGCCTAGACTGACCCGGTCCAGTGTGAGGATGGTTGGCTGGTGACCTGGTTGAAAGTTGATGGTGAGTGGTACGACCGTTTCAACATCTTTTAACAGTCCTTGCCGCTGGTCAATGGCCTGGTCAAGGCGGTGCGTGGTGGAAATGGTCTTTTTCATCATCTTAGCTGCCTTGGCGCCGATAAAGCCCTTATCGGCATGGGCGTTATTCTTCTTTTCGCCTTCAGCACGCTGGGCCCACTGGAGACGCTGCTGACGGGTGTGCTTGAGCGCTTTAATTTCATCCTTAAGCTGGTGGTTACTTGTCAAAGCGGCCTGGTCACGGTGCTTTTTTTGGCGGAAATAATCCGAATAATTTCCCTGGGATAATACTAGCTGGTGCCGTTCGATTACTAGGGTATGGTCAACAACTTGGTCTAAGAAACGCTGGTCATGACTCGTGATGATAAAGCCCCGCTGCTTTTGTGATAGGTAGCGGGCGACCTGCTGCCGACCAGTCTGATCTAAGTGGTTAGTTGGCTCATCCAGGAGCGGAAAAGTGTCATCCTGGGCGAAGAGGGTGGCCAATTGGACCTTCGTTTGTTCGCCACCACTCAAGGTCTGGTAGGGTTGCCACAGGAGGAGCGGGTCCACCTTCATTAGGCCAAGCTCGCGTTCAATTTGCCACTGGGCCAGGTCCGGCTGACTAGCGCGCAGGACGTCGACTGTAAAGGCTGCAGGGTCGTGGATGGTTAGTGGGAAGTAGCTAAAGGTTAGCTTTGTCCTGACCGTTCCCCGGTAGTCTAGCCGACCCTGGAGAATTTTCAGCAGGGTCGTTTTCCCCCGGCCGTTACGGCCTAACAGTCCCAGCCGCCAGTCACTACTGAGGTCGAGTTGGCAGTCGGTGAAAAGGGGTTCTTGACCAGGATAAGCAAAGGTAAGGTGGTGAATGGTAATCGGTTGCATTAGATAATCACGTTCCTTTCGTAGGAGACGCAAAAAGGCCTGCCCCGGGTAGGACAGGCCTTAAAAGACTGGCAGTTTGCCAGTTATTTAGTGGTAT
>NZ_JBJEEL010000020.1:0-14318 GCF_051873035.1 Limosilactobacillus sp. | reverse complement strand
GTTTTTTATTTACCACCAACTGGGTGGCTAACTTCATTCTATAATCTACCAGAAAAATAATTTCCCGGGAATTTAAAATAAAGAAAGTGTGCGCGAGGTCGAAACGACTTCGCGCACACTTTCTTTTTGTTTAATGTTGTTTCTCCTTAACCCGCTGCTTAGCTAAAATGTCATCGATAACGTCGGCCAAACTGATCGTGGCCATTTCATCAAGGGCGGCTTTTTGCACCCGGGCATAGAAGCTATCCAGCGTGTCTTGAATGTTCCCTCCCACAACACACTGGGGATTCGTCTTAGGGTCAATGTGTAAAAGGTCATGATCCATATTGATTGCCAGATAAATATCACGAAGACTAACTGCTACTGGTTGCTTAACCAGGTGCGGGGCGGCCGTTCCCTTTCGCGTTTCAATAATTCCGGCCTCTCGTAAATCCGACATCAACTGACGAACAACACTGGGATTAGACTCAATACTCTTGGCGATGGCTCGACTAGACAGGTCTCCATCATGGTAGATATATAAATAACTTAAGATGTGAACTGCGTCACTGAGTTTATAAGAAAATTTCATATCTCCATTTTAACCTGTTGTTTTTTAACGTGCAAGTATTTCCCGGATTGCTTCCACAATCGGGGTAACTGGCCTGCCCAAGGCCTTTTCCAGGTCCGTACTTTCCTCTGCCAAATCACCAGAATCAATCGGCGCTTGGAAGGAAGCAAAAAGGCCGGCAGTGGCCGCGTCCAGGCCCGTATCTTCAAGTGCCTTAACGTAGTCATCATGGGAAACTTGCTTAACAGCAAAGTCGTTACCAGTAGCTTGCTTAAGAGCTGCACCTAAATCCTCATAGCTACGGGACTTACCAGCAAATTCATAAACCGCTTGGGGATTATCACTAGTAACGACCTTGGCTGCAGCTTCTGCATAATCACGTTCCAGTGCCCAACCAGCCTTATTGTTGGCCCAGTACAGTGCGTCCCGGCTAGCAGCACCACTTTGCAAAAAGCCAATTTCATTTTCTAAGTACCAGTTATCACGAAGAAAGGCGTGGGCAAGACCAGCCTCCTTAATAGCGTTCTCAGTCACCCGGTGGTCAGCCGCTAACGGCGTCGTCGACTTTTGCGCATTCGGGAAACTAACGTAGGCCACAAACTTAACACCATCATTAACCATTGCCTTAACGACATTTCCTTGCGCAGTCGCCCGGTTAACTTGACCACCCGGCTGTGAAGAAATAAAGAGTACCCGGTCAATCCCCTTTAGTGCATTATCCATTGAGACCGCGTCCTCATAGTCACCATGACGGACTTCATTATTCGGAAAGAGTTTCGTAGCCTTATCCGTATTTCGGGCAACCACCACGACATCCTTAACGTCAACTAACTTATTTAATTCCTTAACAGCAACCTGGCCAAAATTACCGGTTGCGGCAGTAACTGCATATTTCATTATTAACAATCTCCCTTACATGTTGTTTTTTAATTTACAATCATTATCTTAACACGTGTTATTTTAAAATCAACACGATGGAGAGATGTTTTTTTATTTTTGACAACTCTGAAATAAGGTGCTACCTTAAATACATGTAAAAATTAAAATAACAAGAAGGAGATTATTATGCGCCAAGCCGTTCCAACCTTAACTAACCAACTTACCAATGATGACTTTCTACAATTAATTGTCACCGCATTTCAATCAGTTGTTTTTGGTACCGTCGACCAGGAGGGTAATCCGCAAACCAACGTAGCCGATATTGAACTTTGTGAAAAAGGGCAACTGATCTTTGCAACGACCTTTGAAAAGCCCTTTTACCAACGACTCAAGGGACATCCCCAGATTTCAATCACCGCATTGCGGGGAAGCGAAACGATGAACAGTGTCGGTTTTACACTTACGGGGATTGCCAATGAAGTCGACCAGCAATATATTGACCAGATCTTCGCCAGTCATCCTGAAATGGAGCAAATTTCGGGTGAAAACTATTCTGAGCGCCGGAGTATTCTCCGTCCCTTTGCAATCACACCATTAGTAGGCTCAATCTATGACCTTCGCCAAAGTCCAATCTTCCAAAAGTCCTTTCGCTTCAGGGGTGGGCAAAATGTATAGGGTTATTGAACGCCACCTCGTTGCCAAGCACCTTAAAAATTTACGGGCGGCCCACCTCCTCAAAACCTACCAAAAAATTAGGGCCGAACTAGCCACTAACCCCTTCAGTACGACCCACCATTTTGAACTCTTAGAAAAACGTCGTCCCCGGCCCAACCTGTACTCCAAGAGGATTAGCCAAAGTAACCGGGTTGTTTACTCGGTTGATCAAAAGCGGGCTGTAATCGTGGTCTACAGTGCCTGGGGTCATTACGCTAGTGGAAATCAAAGTCTAATTCACCACCGCTTATAGGAGGAATCAGCATGATTCAAGCACACCGTCGTTGTTACCTAATTCAACACTTACTAGCCGAACACCCGGATGGTCAGGAGGTTGCCATCCCGGAAGACCCCCAACAGCAGCGGTCCTTACTGAGGGCCCTCTTCAACATTCGTCCAGCCCAACCGGTCTCCCCCGCGTTCAAGGTTATTCAGGACCAGTACCTCCAAAAACGGGCCCAGCAAAAGGGAATTGTTAACGAGCGCCACTTTCAACCAGGCCTTAATCTCTGGCAAGGTGACATTACCCGTCTAAAGGTCGATGCCATTGTTAATGCTGCTAATAGTGGGCTGACAGGATGCTACATACCTAACCATAACTGCATCGACAACGCCATCCACACCTTTGCCGGGGTTGAGCTCCGCTATGCTTGTGCCCAACTGGTGACTGCTCAAGGTCATCCGGAAGAAACTGGCCAGGCCAAGATTACCCCGGCCTTCAACCTTCCCAGTAAGTACGTCATTCACACCGTGGGTCCCATCGTTTCTACTCCAACCCCCACAACCGTTAACATCTCACAACTAGCCGCTTCTTACCGTAACGCGTTGCACTTGGCAACTCATTACCACCTCAAGAGTATCGCTTTTCCCTGTATTTCAACCGGTGTTTTTCATTTTCCGAACCAACTGGCCGCACAGATTGCGATCCAAACAACGAGGGAATTTCTCAAGGAACCAACAACTATTAAGAAGGTGATTTTTGATGTCTTCAAAGACAACGATAGCCGAATTTACCAACAACTACTCCGACCCAATCAAAGCGGTCAAAAGATTTAGTGCCCGGGCCGATGCCGTAATCGTCGGTGCTGGTTCAGGACTTTCAACCGCCGCTGGTCTCACCTATACCGGGCCCCGGTTTAGAACCTACTTCAGTGACTTTCAGTCGAAGTACGGCATTGAGAATATGTATTCTGGGGGCTTTTTCTCCTTTCCAACGGCAGCCGAACAATGGGCCTGGTGGTCCCGGGTAATTTGGCTTAACCGTTACCAACCAGCACCCAACGATACTTATCAGCAACTAGTCCACTTTTTGCGCAGGACTAACTACTTTGTACTAACTACCAACGTTGACCACCAGTTCCAACGCGCCGGCCTTGATAAGGAACGGCTATTTTACACACAGGGTGACTACGGTCTTTTCCAACGTTCCGCCAGTAATCAAACCTTTGATAACTACCAACTAATTAAAAAGATGGTGCTCGCCCAGGGCTTCAAGCTTGGTCCAGACCAGCAACTACTCATTCCCCAAGGTGCCCAAATTAAAATGCAGGTTCCGGTCGAGCTAGTTAACCAGGCCCAACCGTTTAGCCTTAACCTGCGAGTTGACAATAATTTCGTCGAAGACGCTGGTTGGCACGAGGCGGCAAACCGGTTTAGCAGCTTTATCGCCCGCCACCAGACCGGCCGGGTACTTTTCCTCGAGCTCGGCGTGGGGATGAATACTCCTGGTATTATCAAGTACCCCTTCTGGAATTGGACCGCGAATAATCCAGCGGCCTGCCTAGTGACGGTCGATAAGTCACGGCTAATCTACCCTCAAGAAATTAGCCGGCGAACAATTGCTATTAAGGGCGACCTAGCGAACTTCATTCAACAACTTAATAACTAAATCAAAGGGAGGGGAAGAATAAAATTCTTCCCCTCCCTTTAATTTATATCATTACGAAAAGTAAACTTTAGGGCTTATTTTTCGTTACGTTCAATTGTAATATCTTCATGCCCATCGTATTCTTCAACGGCGACGTGCACCGTTTCATCAGATGAGGTTGGAATATTCTTCCCCACAAAGTCCGGCCGGATCGGCAACTCACGGTGGCCCCGGTCGACCAGTACTGCCAGTGAAATCCGCTTAGGACGCCCCATATCCATCAGGGCATCTAATGCGGCCCGGACTGTCCGGCCCGTGAAGAGGACGTCATCAACCAAGATCACGTGCTTGTCCGTGATGTCGACATCGAGTTGCTTGGTACGGACAGTTGGTTCCACATGGTTGTCAGGGATGTGGCGGTCATCCCGGTAGAGGGAAACGTCTAATGCCGCTACCGGAACGTCAACATTCTCCAACTGGTTTAGTCGTTTAGCTAACCGCTTGGCAAGGTAAATTCCCCGGGTCTTGATGCCGACAAAGACCAGGTTATCGACCCCCTTGTTTTGTTCGATAATTTCGTAAGTAATCCGGGTTAATGCACGCTGCATGCTTGAACCATCAACAATTTCATGTGCCATGATTGCTTCTCTCCTTTAATCATTCTCTATTCCAACTTAAAAAGTTCCCCATTAGGCGCCAGTACTAACGGAGAACTTGGGTTAATATTCCATCGTTCCTTGTTGGTCTCGCAGGGCCACTTAAAGGGAAGTATTTGCTTACATTTTAAATGGAGCGGTAAACACTGTCAATCATTAGTTATTACTAAACCGGTCGAGCCAGGTCGAAAGCTGCTGGGAGACGGTATCCCAAATCTTAGTGAAGCCGGGTTGGTCTTTTAAACCGTTAACCGCACTGACCCCATTTTCTGGATCCTGCCGAACCTGGTTAATCACGTTGGTAACCTGGCTCGTATTATTCTTCACCGTCGAATCATCGGTCTGATTTTGCAACTGTTCAGTCTTATTTTCCACCTGGTTGAGTCGGTCATTTAAGGCCTGTTGGTCATGGTCACGCTGGTATTGCTTGGCCGCCCCTTTTAGCTCGGCAACCTGGTTGGCTAGTTGCCGGTTATCAGAACTCAATTTGGCAATACTGCTAGAATTATCACTAATTTGACTACTCTGTTGGGCATTGTTATTCGCCTGCTCCTGTTGTTCAGCCCGGTGGTGGGCACTAATTCCCCACCAGACCAGTAAGAGGATAATGACGAGTAAAATTCCCAGCAACCACTGACGCCGGTGCGGGTTCTTTGTCGATGACGTTTTCGAATCCGCCGGCTGACTATCAACCTGGCTAGCGGGCCGGACATGGAGGGTTACGCTGTCCTGGGCCGTTTGCCCCTGCGCATCCATTACACTTAGCATTACCGGGTATTCACCCTGTTGGTCAATATTGACCTGGGTTAGGTTCACAACAATCTTGTTAGTTAAGTCTTCACCATTACCTCCACTAGCATGAACCCCTAGTTGCTGGATCAAGTCAGCCTGGTTAATGGTTTGGTGCAGCGGCCAGTCCAGGTAGTGGCGAGCCGCGGTCAGTTGTAGATTAGCCATTTCAGATACCTCATTTTATTAATTTGCACTAGTATTGTACCGCGTGCACCGGGCATAAAAGAAAAGAAGCTGGAAAAAAGTAATATTCTTTCCAACTTCTTAATTTTATGTGTAAAAGTTAAGCTTAATTTTCAGCCATTTCCCAAGGGTTCTTAACGATAATCGTTTGAATCCGGTCGGCACCAACGGAAACGGTTGCCAGCGGAACATTTGATAGTTCGCTAACCCGCTTCAGGTAGTTTTGGGCATTTTCTGGGAGGTCTTCAAACTTCTTAACACCAGTAATATCTTCCGTCCAGCCCGGCAGCTCATCATAAACTGGTTCGCACCGTTCCAGCTCCTTTAGGCTAGCTGGGTAGTAGTCAATGACCTTACCGTCTAACTTGTAAGCCTTGCAGATCTTAATGGTCTTCAAACCAGTCAGAACATCGAGCAAGTTCAAGCTCAGGCAGGAAATTCCGGAGACCCGACGAGCATGGCGCATTGCAACGCTGTCGAACCAGCCAACCCGCCGTGGACGACCCGTCACGGTCCCGTATTCATGACCAGTTTCCCGAATTTGGTCACCAATTTCATCCGTCAATTCAGATGGGAAAGGACCGGCACCAACCCGGGTGGAGTAAGCCTTGCAGATTCCTACAACCGTATTGATCTTGTTCGGGCCAACTCCCACCCCGGTGCAAACACCACCGGCAATCGGGTTAGAAGCCGTTACGTATGGGTAAGTCCCCTGGTCAACGTCTAGCATGACCCCTTGAGCTCCTTCAAAGAGGACCCGCTTACCATCATCTAAGGCGTCGTTAACGATCCGCGCCGTATCGGTAACGTACTTCTTCAATTCTTGACCATATTCATAGTAGCTTTCAAAAATATCGTCAAAGTTGATCGGGTCAACGTGGTAGAGCTTTGTGAACAGTTCATTCTTCTCTGCCAGGTTCCGCCGTAACTTCGTTTCAAAGGTGTCCTTTTCTAACAGGTCGCACATCCGGATACCAACCCGGGAAACCTTGTCCATGTAAGTAGGACCAATCCCGTTCTTAGTCGTTCCGACCTTGTGATCACCTTTCGCCTTTTCCTGACACTTATCCAGCAAGATGTGGTAAGGGAAGGTAACGTGGGACCGGCTAGAAATCCGTAATCCTGAGGTATCAATTCCGTTGTCTTGGAGGTAATGCAATTCCTTCAACAAGGCCGGCGGATTGATAACAACACCGTTACCGATCACCGCTAACTTGTCCTTTCCAAAAATTCCCGATGGGACTAAGCGCAAAGCAAACTTCTTCCCATCAAAGGCGATGGTGTGGCCGGCATTGTTTCCCCCTTGAGAACGTACAACCACGTCCGCATCCTGGCTCAGGTAATCGGTCATCTTACCCTTTCCTTCATCGCCCCATTGACTACCAACAATAACAACTGATGACATCATTTTCACCTCATCGTTTATTTTCGTAAAAAAGACGTTTTTACTTCACTATCCTACCGAAATCAGCGTTGATCGTCAATGGCTTTTCGAACTATTTTTAAATTTATCTATCAAAATGTACGAAAATATCATTGACGGCCACTGGACATTGGTTCATAATAGCTATCGGAATTTTCTAACAAAAAGGAGCTATTCATGTGAGAACGTTCGATTATGATGATGTCCAACTAATCCCTAATAAGTGTGTAATCAAGAGCCGTAAAGAGGCCGATACCAGCGTTAAATTTGGCCCGCGCACCTTTAAAATCCCGGTTGTCCCCGCCAACATGGAAAGTGTTATTAACGAAGATTTAGCGGTTTGGTTAGCCCAAAACGGTTACTACTATGTGATGCACCGCTTCGAACCCGCCGACCGCCTCGGCTTTGTTCAGCGAATGCACCAACGGCACCTCTTTGCCTCGATCTCCGTGGGGATTAAGGATGCCGAGTACGACTTTATTGACCAGCTAAAAGCCGAACAATCGGTTCCAGAATATATCACCATTGACGTCGCCCATGGTCATTCGGATTTTGTCATTAAAATGATTCAATACATTAAGAAGCAACTACCCGGCGCGTTTGTCACGGCCGGCAATGTCGCCACGCCAGAAGCAGTCCGCGACCTGGAGAATGCTGGTGCCGACGCGACCAAGGTTGGGGTTGGCCCTGGTAAGGCCTGCATCACCAAGCTAAAGACGGGTTTTGGAACCGGGGGATGGCAACTAGCCGCCATCCGCCTCTGTGCCAAGGCCGCGCGGAAACCGATTATCGCTGATGGTGGGATTCGCCACAATGGTGATATCGCCAAGTCCGTCCGCTTCGGCGCTTCGATGGTGATGATCGGCTCGATGCTCGCCGGTCACCTCGAATCACCAGGCCACATCATTACCATTGACGGTAAACGTTACAAGCAGTACTGGGGCTCTGCTTCCGAGGTTCAAAAGGGCGCCTACCGCAATGTGGAAGGTAAGCAAATGCTGGTTCCCTTCCGTGGCTCCATTAAGGACACCCTCCGTGAAATGAAGGAGGACCTCCAGTCATCCATTTCCTACGCTGGTGGTTGGGATCTTGCCTCCATTCGTACCGTCGACTATGTTATCGTTAAAAACTCCATTATGGATGGGGATTAGAAAAATAAGGGGTAAGACTGAAATTCAGTCTTACCCCTTATTCTTGTCTACGGAAGCCGCCTTTAACGTGACTGCCATAATAATCTTACCATCCGCATACTTCGCATTGATCCGCCCGCCAAAGTTACGGACGATCATTTGGGCCATCGAAAGACCAATACCAAAGCCCGCCTTCTGATTCACTGTCCGGGCCTTATCTTCCCGGTAAAAGCGCTCAAAGAAGCGGCGTGGATCAACCTGGTCGCCAGCCGCATAACTATTAGTAACCGCGAGTGTAATGCTCTTATTACGTTTACCCGGGCGAAGGCTCAGCCCAACGGTGCCTCCCTGATCACAATACTTATTCGCGTTATCCAATAAAATGCTGACTAATTCGTAGAAATAATTTTGGTCAACATTGGCCCGCAGGTCAGGAGTTACCGCCAGCTTAAAGTGGTGGCCATCCCCCTTGATGACACTCGCCAGTCCCTGGGCAACCTTCGTTGTCACCTGGCTGACGTTCACCAGGCTAACGCTAATCGTCGGCTGCTCTTGCAAGCGGGCCAGGGAAACCAGGGAGTTAATCAGGCTAGTTAAGCGGTCAACTTGTTGCTTGGTGCTGGTCGTTAGTTCCGTCTCCCCAGTCGTCAATTCCTGGAGCTCCGTATTCGCCTCGATCACCGACAGGGGGGTCTTTAATTCGTGTCCCGCATTGGTAATAAACTCCTTTTGCCGCTGTTCGGCCTGGATAATCGGCCTAATTGCCCGCCGTGAAAAGAGGATTAAAATGGTCATATACAAGATCAAACTGACCAGTCCGAGCAAGAGTCCGATGTAGATAATTTCCCGGGTCCTGGTCATCAGGAGGCTCTCATCTAAGAACACGACGACTGTGCGGCCATTAAACGGCTTAATCTTATAGGCATAGACGGTTCGCTTGTAAAGCACGTGGCCTTGATTTCCGGACCGTCCTTGAACGCGCTGGGCCAGTTTTTTAATCTCGACCGGTGATACCGATAGAATATGCTGGTTGTCAACCGCTACCGGGCCACCACCATCCGGAATCGTGGCGCTAAAGAAACGGTACTGAAAAAGGCTTTCCCGCGTAAACTGGGGCTGGGTAAACAACGCCGGCTGGTTTTTAACTCGCCCCGCCGGCATCTCCCCTTCGTTATTAGCCAGAATCGTTAAGACGGCATTCACTTCCTGTCGGGAACGAACGTAGGTAACGGCACTAATACTACCCACAATCGTTAAAATTACCAGGACCAGGGCCCCGGTCGAAAAAATAATAAACTTCTTACGGAAATGTTGAATCATCGCACTCACTCCTTTAGCGCGTATGGACCACCCTTCTCACCAGTAACCTGGACCGTCGATTGGATTGAGTGGAGTTTTTGCCGCAAATAGGAGATCGTGATCCAGACATCCTCTTCATCGGCCGGTGCCGCCGTTCCCCATACGTGGTGAAGAAGGTCGGTAGTGGATAATTGCTTTCCGGCATTTAAAATCAGGTAGGCCAACAGTTGGGTCTCCTCACGGGTTAAACTGATGGAGTTATGACTCGCCACTACCTGTTCCTCACTGTTTAATTCCAGGTCTTTAAACTGTAATTCCCGGTCATCAAAGCTGCTCGTCCGCCGTTCCCGTGACCGGAGGCGGGCCAGTAGTTCCTTTAGTGAGAAGGGCTTCGTAATGTAGTCGTCCGCACCGGCATCAAGACCGTTAACCCGGTCATCGACTTCTGCCATCGCCGTTAGCATGATCACGTAGGTCCGGTCGCCGCTTGCCCGAATCTCCTTTAGCGCGGTGACCCCATCCTTGACTGGCATCATAATGTCCAAAATGATGACGTCATAGGCATTCTTTTGGGCCAGGTCGACCGCCTTTTGCCCGTCATCAACTGCATCCACCTGGTAACCGGTATTCGTCATGGCCAGTTTTAGTACCCGGGCTAACTGGGCCTCATCTTCTGCTAGTAAGATTCGCATATTGTTGACTATCCTTCCTGAATTAACTGTCGAATTGTCTGCATCTGAACATCACACGATGCTAGCTGGTCGGCACATCGTTTGAGCTCCCGGCCAATCCGCTCGGGATCCTTAATATCGTGCTTATACTTCAGTTCATGCTCCAGGCTCGCCCACGAATCCATCGCAATGGTGCGCAACTGGACCTCAACAAAAAAGTGACCTGGCTGCTGACCAGTCACATCCGCAAAGGGTTCCTGGACGTCCAAAATCAAGTGATAACTCCGGTAGCCATTTGGCTTGGCGTTAGTAATATAGTCCTTCTCCTTGACAATCGTACACCAGGGGGCCCGGGCAAATTCGGCCCGACACCGCGAAATATCGCTGATAAAGTTACAGACTAACCGGACCCCGACCGCATCATGGCACCGGCGAAGGGCCGATTCCGTGGTCACTGGGTAGTGCTTTCGTTGACACTTCTCAACCATGCTTAGCGGCTCCTTCACCCGGCCAATCAAGTGTTCATATAACTTGGGTTGGTGAGCGGCGACGACCGCCTGGTTACGCTGTTTAATTTTCTGTTCAACGTCCGTTAAAACATTCGCCAGGTCATCTGCGTACTGTCCATAAATTGACATACTAATCACCGTTCCTTACTATCAGCAAATTATAGTAACTATTTTTAAACTTATTGTGCCCTTTTTCTTAATAATCGCTTTACCAGCTAAACTCGGCCGAAGTCGGTACGACCATCACGTAGTTGAGCAGGCGCCGCCCATAGCTGCGCTGCCCCTCGTAATCAGCAATCGCCCGGTTTAACTCGACCAGGTTGTCAGTGATAATACCATCAACGTTTTTGTACATCAACTGCTTCATTACTACATCGTCGTTCACCGTCCAAGCATAAACAAACTTATTTTGGAGGTGGGCCAGGTTAATGAAGTCATCGGTTAGTGTCGAATACTCCATCGAATACCCACTCGCCGCGGTATTCGGGTAGGTAAAGTTGTAGGGCTGAATATAGAGGACCGTCAGGCGCGGGTCGAGTTGCCGCAACTGCTTCACTACCCGGTAATTTAGTGAATGCAACTGGTCATGGTGGCGGACTAAGGTTGTCCCGTACCGGCGCACAAACCGTCGGAGCATCCCGGGTGAATCCTGGGGCGTCGTTTTGACCTCGACTAGCAAGCGTTGGTGAAGACGGTTAGCAGTCTTTAAATAGTCATCAAAGCTGGCAATTTTAGCCTGGTGGCCATTCTCACGGGCCGTCAGGTGGGTTAACTGACCAAGCGTCAACTGGTGGGGCGTCTTATTCACGCCCGTTAATGCTGCTAGGTTTTCATCGTGGAGCACCACAAACTGGTGGTCCTTCGTCTCGTGGATATCCATCTCGACGTAATCTGGGTGTAGGCGGTGGGTCTTAACCATCGCCGGGATTGTATTTTGAACCCCGTTTTGGTCGGCCACCCCCCGGTGTGAAACCGTCACTGGTCGCCGGTCGCCCCGGCCGCTAAGGTAAAAGGCGTTCCCCACGCCCGTTCCAATGGTCAACACGACCAGGGCAACGATTACGGTAATTCGACTAGCAAGGGAGTGACCTGGTTGCGCTCTAGCGTGGTTATCAACTAACGGTTGAAATAGCGTCTTGATCGTCAGGGTTGTCGCCCAGGCCGCCAAGAACTCGCTCCCGAGCTGGATTACCAAGAGGTCACCGATAGCAAAGTAGTAGGCCGCGGACCCCAGCAAGTGGTCAGCCCCAAACTGGAGGCCAACCGTTAAGGCATAGAAGATTCCCATGGCAAACACTACTAAAAGCCCAATCACAATCACCCGGGCCAACGGCGGCCACCACTGGCCCCGCCGTGTCCGGTGCCAACTGTTTACGAGCGCCGTCCGCGGTTGCTGCCCCCGATAAATCATTAACGGCAGGGCGTAGATTAGGCGGACCCCCACGATAAAAATAAGACCGTAGAACAAGATTAACAGGGTCACTAACAGGGCATTCCGGGTTAGATAATCCAGAATAAATTGCGGAATTTGCACCTTCGCGAGTAAGGGGGTCCGAAAGACCAGGTCCGCAAACGGGACGACGAGAAGAAAGTAGACTAGCAGGACCAGGAGCGAACTGCCCCGCAGGCTCGCCAACCGGTGGCCGGTTTCGCCCAGTAGGCGCCGAATTTTTAACCGCCCCTGGCCGATCTCTTGGATCCCCAGGAGGACGAGGGTAAACTGCCCATAGATAACTAGGAGCAGGCAGATTAGTTCAGCAACCAGTGCCAAAACCACTAACGGGTGGCGGGTAACGATCGTAACGATATTTTGGTAGGAAACAAAGGGGACCTCCCCCGCCTGGAGGACCAGGGTGGTCACTAGCCGGAAAAGGGGGATAACGATCAGCTGGACTAGGAGGTCAATACTAATAAACAGACCGAGGTACTGAAACCAGTGGCGGGTAAATTGGCGGGTTCCCCGGCATAATTCGCGATAGATTATCTTCATCAGCCGGTACCACTAATTTAAATCAGCCTGGTGGTGGGCCACGGCACCATTAAGCTTTTTCCGGTTGGCTAGGTAGATCAAGAGGATCAATGGCACAATTACCAGCATTACTAGGTAGAAATCCTCAACTGGCAGTAGGGTATCGATGACCCCACCGACGATTGGCCCCAACGTCATTCCAATATCGATACCGAGGAAGAAGGTTGCACTGGCCAATCCCCGGTCATTGGCAGGCGCCATCATCATTGCCGTGGACTGACAAACCGAATAGATTGTCCCGTAGCCTAGCGCCATCCCAGCCGCCGCGAGGGCCATCTCCCAGTTGCTCTTCATAACCGCTAACATCAGCAGGTAAAAGACATTGGCCACCAGACTAGCGATTAGCCAAATGCCAAAGCGTACCGTGTCAAACTGGTTCCGTAAGACTAACCGAATCGCCAACAAGACGACGGCGTAAATCATAAAGTAGGCGCCCACGGCAATCGACAGGTGCCGTTGTTCCACGTAGGTAACGATGTCGGCCTGGGTCGCAAAGTAAGAGATCGCAAAAAGACCGATCATCGCGGCCACCGGAATCGAATCCCGTTGAATGATCTTAATGTGCCAATGGGCCGCGGTCGGTTGACCACTCCGCTTTGGTTGTGCCCGGTTACCCACAAATTGGATGGTGACAACCACCATTAGGGCCGCCACGGCCGAAATAATAATTGCTAAACGGTACCCGATCACCCGGTAAAGGTCAATCGAGATCGCTGGCGCCAGGGCCATCGCTAGGGCGTTCATTAGGCCATAAAAACTCATCGCCTCGCCCACGTGTGAAAAGGGAACGAGGTAGGATAACCAGGTGGTCATGCAGACCGTACAGAGGACGTAGCCCAGCCCGTTAATTAGGCGAAATACCAGTAGCAGGCCACTGTTCGGGGTCAGAATATAGCCGAGTACCCCGATGAAGGATAATAGCCCGCCGATAAAGGAGAGCTGGTACTTAGAAAAATGGTCGGTGAGGTTCCCCGCAATGGGCCGTAAAAACATGGCCACGATACTCATCATCCCCACGATTACCCCCGCAAAGGTACTGCTGGCCCCTAACTCCTTAGCATAACCATTAATCAGGGGGTTACAGTACATATTGCTAAACATGAAGAAGAAGGCGGCCGCCATTACCAGCACCACGTCCTTCGTAAAAATTGATTCTTTCTCTTTTTTTGCCATCCCAACATAACTTCCTTAATTTAAAAATCTACCT
Source organism: Limosilactobacillus sp. (assembly GCF_051873035.1). Taxonomy (GTDB): domain Bacteria; phylum Bacillota; class Bacilli; order Lactobacillales; family Lactobacillaceae; genus Limosilactobacillus. The sequence continues at coordinate 409 of NZ_JBJEEL010000020.1, read as the reverse complement.
TTACCTTATCACAAAAAAGACCAGCCCCTGTAGCAAAGTTTGCTACGGGGCTGGTCACTTTTACTAACGGAGGTGGGACTTAATCACCATGACTTCGGTGTCTTCAACCGCCTGTAAGTCATGCCATTCACCGGGGGTCATCTTGACAATGTCACCGGGGACTAACGTTTCCTGGTGATCATTATCAACATCGCCAAAAATTACCTTACCCTTCACTGGTACTACAATGACGTCGTAATCAACGTGGTGCTTAGGAACCACCTTACCGGCTGGAATTACTAAGTGGGTAACCACTTGGCTCGGTGTTTCCACAATATTTTCTGCTAGGTCAACCTGGGAATTAGTCTTAATAAACTGGTAGATTATAGAATGAAGTTAGCCACCCAGTTGGTGGTAAATAAAAAACGCC
>NZ_JBJEEL010000019.1:0-62020 GCF_051873035.1 Limosilactobacillus sp. | reverse complement strand
GACGCCGGCTTTTATTATCGGCTTATAGCCGATGTGCAAACCACCCGTTTGACGGATGGTTATGATTGCTAGCCAGTTATGAACAGCATGAGCCTTGCCGTTTAATAGGTGCGTTAGTATAATCAGAATAAGAACAATTAACGGCCGGGAGGGATGACGATGCGTGTAACTGAAAAGGCGCCTGCAAAGCTAAACCTTAGTTTAGATACACCAATGCGGTACTTCGATGGTTCGCCACGGTGGAATATGGTAATGACGTCCGCGGACTTGGCTGACTATGTAACCGTTGAAACTCACCGGCGGCCGGCGACAATTAAGGTTTACACGAATAGTGGCTTTTTACCAAATGACCAACGTAACCTGGCTTACCAGGCGGCCCATATTCTTCGTAGTCGTTTTCACTGCCGCGAAGGGGTAACGATCCACATCCGCAAGAATATTCCGGTGGCGGCTGGCCTTGGCGGTGGTTCCTCGGATGCGGCGGCCGTGTTACGAGCGCTAAACAATATTTGGCGCCTGGGCCTGTCGATGGATGAATTGGCTAAAGTGGCGTTGACGATTGACTCCGATGTCCCCTACTGTGTTTATAGTCGGCTCGCCCACGTTACCGGGCACGGGGAACAGATTGAGCTGTTACCACCACAACCACACTACTGGGTGGTAATTGCCAAGCAGCAGATTAGTGTTTCTACTCCCCAAATCTTGCGGCAGATTAACTATGAGCAGCTGGACCACCTGGATAATGATCGGTTGCTGGCTAGTCTACGTAAGCAAGATTGGCAAACGGCTACCCAGTACATGGGCAACGTCTTGGAACCAGTAACGATGAAGTTTCACCCCGAGATTAAACGGCTGAAGGACAAGATGGTTAGTTTAGGGGCGGACGTGGCCCAGATGAGTGGAACGGGACCAACCGTTTTTGCCATTTGCCATACCGAGTCGCGGGCAAAACGTATCCAAAATAGTATTTCCGGTTTCTGCCGGGATGTTCATGTAGTGACCTTACTTTAAGGTGGCTAGAAATAGTGAAGGCAGTTCCTAACGGTTGAGTTTTTCAAGTGTTGGGAGCTGCCTTTATTTTAGTGGGCTTAACAGGAAAAGGACTATTCCGGTGCTTGCATTGTCGGACGTTTTCCAGTAAGATAGTCACTGTTCCAAATAGTAATGATTACGATTTAATAAAAGAGGGAAAAGATGCGAAAATATTGGATAGGAGTGGGGATGCTGGTTAGTCTCCTCGTAATTATCTTACTCCTCTCGTTGGTACCGTTTCGTGGCCGCGGTCCGGCAGCAAAGCCAATCCGGGTAGTGACCAGCCTTAATTTTTACGGTGAGGTCGCGAGTTCGGTTGCCGGCAAGTATGGTCAGGTAACCGCGGTGATTAATAATGCTTCAGTTGACCCCCATGATTATCAGCCTAGTACCCAGCAGGCCCGTGAAATGAGTACTGCGAACGTGGTTATTCAAAACGGGCTGGGTTATGACCATTGGTTAACCAAGTTAGCCCGCTCCCAGACGGGGAAGCGGCCGGTAACCATTGATGTTGGTCGCCAGGTAGCTGGTAAGCACAATGGGGATAATGAACACGTTTGGTATGAGCCGACAACCATGGGGAAGCTAGCAACTGTATTAGCCGCTCGTTATAGTCGGCTTGACCCGGCCCATGCAGGTTATTATCACCGACGGGCCCGGGCGTACCAAAAGTCACTAGCACCCCTAAATAGGGAAATTACTAAAATTAAGCATGGCATGACGAATAAGAAGAGGGTGGCGGTCAGTGAGCCGGTCTTTGATTATGCCCTAGACCACCTTGGTTACCAGATAATGGATACGCACTTTTCAAAGGCAATCGAAGATGGGAATGACCCGTCACCACAAGATGTTGCTAGTTTACAGGCCGCCATCCGTCACCACCAGATTGCCTTTTTCGTTGAAAATACGCAGTCGGACGACCAGGTAATTAATAACTTAGTCAAGCTCGCACGGCAAAATAATGTTCCGGTTCTGCGCGTGACGGAAGCTAAACCGGCCGGCCTTAGTTACCGCCAGTGGATGATGAAACAGTACCGAGAACTGGCAAGAATTCAGCAGAAGGAGAATTAATGTAGTGGCAGTATTATCTGTAGAGGATTTAACGGTAGCCTATGGTGACCACCCAGTCTTTAAGGACCTTAGTTTTACGGTTAACCAGGGTGATTTTTTGGTGGTGGTTGGTGAAAATGGGGTCGGGAAGACGACCCTGGTGCGGGCCCTACTAGGTTTAATTAAGCCCAAGGCCGGAACCATTAACCTGCCCGCCGACACCCGGATTGGCTACGTTCCCCAATTTCGGAACCTCGATGAAGAGTACCCGTTATCAGTACGGGACTTTGTAGCGCTAAACAGTCGGCAGTCTCGTTGGCCATGGTTGAATCGGCGCGAACGTAAAGACCTTAACCGCATGATTAAGATCACCGACCTTACGCGGATTGCGGACCGTCCCTTGGGACTGGCCTCCGGTGGTGAAAAGCAGCGTGCCTACCTTGCGCAAGCACTTCTTCCCGATCCGCGCCTGTTGATTTTAGATGAATCAACGGCCAGCCTAGATAATGAGATGAAGTATAACCTACTCGACCTGGTTAGTCGTTTTCAACAGAGCGGACTGAGCGTAATGTTTATTACCCATGACTGGGACCTCGCCCACCATTGTGGGACCCGTTATTTACACATGAGTAAGGACGGCTATGAGACGGGCTCAATTGATGAGTTGGCACAGCTTGAAGAGGAGGCTGATAAGTAATGTTGACCCTTGCTTTTATGCGCCATGCCTTTGTCGCCAGTACCTTCATTGCCATTATTAGTGGGGTAATTGGTGTCTTTGTGGTTGCCCGGCAACTATCGTTTTTGACCCATACCCTTTCGGAAATTGGCTTTGCTGGGGCCTCTTTTGCCGTCTTTGCCGGTTGGGCGCCATTAAATGGGATGCTTTTGTTTACCATCCTCAGTTCGGTACTGGTTGGGCAGATGAGTATCAAAGAATCACGACGCGAGGCGGTAATTAGTGCCGTCTCGGGGTTGTTCATTGGCCTTGGGATCCTTTTCCTTTCCCTCAGCAGTCAGAGTGCTAGTTCGGCTACCAGTATCTTGTTCGGTAGCGTTGTCGGCATTAGTGCGGGGGAGGTCCACCAGCTAATCCTGCTCTCTGCCGCGGTCTTTTTGGTTACGATGATAATGTATCGGCAGTTGAAGTTCTCGTCGTTTGACATCGTCGGTGCCCAGGTCAGTGGCAGTAACCAAACGGTGATTTCGGTCACGTTTTTAATCCTGTTGGCCCTAAGCGTCAGTGTCGCTGCCCAGATCGTCGGTTCGCTGTTGATCTTTATCCTGCTGACAATCCCCGCGGCTAGTGCCAAATACTTTACCCATGGTGTGGCCAAGATGATTGGCTTAGCGATTCTCTTTGCCCTTCTCGGGACCTGGACCGGCCTCCTGCTGGGTTACCTAACTAACTGGCCCGTTAGTTTCTTCATTGCGGCGATTGAGGTGCTGATCTACGTAATTGCGTTAATTTATCAAAATATGCTAGAGGCTAACTAGTTTTTATTCAGTCGCGAAGTGGACGTTGCCGTCGATTTCGCGCTTTTTAGTATTTCATACGGAAAATCCGAACATTTTATGGTAGAATCAACATGTATTAACCCATTTTTTTGGAAAGGCGGACAGCACAATCATGAAAGTACGAAGAAGTAACCGGTTAGTTGATATGACCCATTACCTTTTGGAACATCCGCGGACGTTAGTTTCATTAAAGTTTTTTAGCGAACGTTACGGCTCGGCTAAATCATCGATCAGTGAAGATTTAAGTATCATTAAGCATACTTTTCAGAGCTGGGGTGAAGGCCGCCTCGAGACGATTCCTGGTGCTAGCGGCGGTGCGGTGTTAACTCCTTTTTACTCTAAGGAAAATGCTGAACAGGCAATTGCCGACCTGGTTAAGGAAGTGGATGATGATACCCGCTTCTTGCCGGGAGGCTACGTTTACCTATCAGATTTGATTGGCCGCCCGGACATTTTGCACCGGGTGGGACAATTAATCGCGACCCAGTACGTTGACCAAGATGTCGATGTGGTCATGACGGTCGAAACGAAGGGAATTCCAATTGCCCAGGCAGCGGCAATGTACATGAATAAGCCATTCGTAATTGTTCGAAACAGTTCCCACATTACGGAAGGCCCGACGGTTAGCGTTAACTATGTCTCCGGTTCCGTTAAGCGGATTAAGAAGATGGAATTATCACGGCGGACCCTGTCGGCCGGCGCTAACGTAGTGGTCGTTGATGACTTCCTCAAGGGTGGGGGAACCCTGAATGGGATGCAGTCTTTGATTAAGGAATTTGATGCCCAATTAGTAGGGATGACGGTCCTTGCTGAGGGGGCCACTAATGGCAAACGGTTAGTTGATAACTGCATCTCACTGGTTAAGGTTGACGCCGAAGACGATGGTGAGCACAAGACGATTACGGCCCGTCCGGGTAACTTTATGGAAACGGTATTTGGAAAGGAAAATTAAGCATGGAGAAGAGAAATGCAATTATCTTGGCAGCTGGTAAGGGTACCAGGATGCATTCAAAACTTTACAAGGTTTTACACCAAGTGTGTGGTAAGACAATGGTCGATCACGTATTGACCCAGTTGGAGAAGGCTAAAATTGATACGATTATTACGGTAGTTGGTTTTGGTGCTGATACCGTTAAGGAAACTTTGGGTCACCGGACACGTTATGCCTTGCAAAAGCAACAATTGGGGACCGGGCACGCGGTTATGCAGACCGAAGACCTGTTAGGAAATGAAGACGGTGAAACGATCGTTGTCAGTGGGGACACCCCACTATTCACGGCCGATACGTTTGAAAAGCTATTTGCTTACCACGAACAGCGGCACGCGGCAGTGACGATCTTAACATCAGTTGCTCCGGACCCAACGGATTACGGCCGGATTGTTCGAAATGATGTGGGGATCGTGGAACGGATCGTCGAAGAAAAGGATGCGATCGTCCAAGAGAAGGCCATCAAGGAAGTTAATACGGGTGTCTACTGCTTTGATAATAAGAAGCTCTTTGCGGCCCTCAAGAAGATTAATAACAATAACCACCAGGGTGAGTACTACCTCACCGATGTCATCGGCGTCTTAAAGCAGGAAGGCGAAATCGTCACGGCCTACAAGATGGATGACTTTGACGAATCCATGGGGGTTAACGACCGGATCGCCCTTGCTAAGGCTAACCAAGTTATGCGGGACCGGATTAACAAGCATTGGATGGAGGAAGGGGTCTCAATGATTGACCCGGCGACGACCTACATCGATGCGGACGTTAAGTTAGGTAAGGAAACCGTCTTGGAAGGAAACGTGGTCTTAAAGGGTCACACCGTCATTGGCAACGATTGTTACATCACCGCTGGTTCACGGATTGTGGATTCCACGATTCACGATGGGGTTAAGATTACCTCTTCAACACTGGAAGAGGCCGAGATGCATAACGGCAGTGACATTGGCCCTAACAGTCACCTCCGTCCGGAAGCTGAAATCGGGGAAAATGTCCACATTGGTAACTTCTGTGAAGTTAAGAAGGCCTACATCGGTGCGGGAACGAAGGTCGGTCACCTGACCTACATCGGAAACGCAACCCTGGGGAAGAACATTAACGTCGGTTGTGGGGTTGTCTTTGTCAACTACGACGGGACCAACAAGCACCATACCAATGTTGGTGACCACGCCTTTATCGGCAGCAACAGTAACCTGGTAGCACCGGTTAACATTGCCAAGGATTCCTTTATCGCCGCTGGTTCGACAATTACTGACAGTACGGCCCAGTATGATATGGCAATTGCCCGTGCACGGCAGACCAATAAGAAAGATTATGCCAAGAAGTTGCCATGGTAGCCTTAGTTTTGCTTGCTTTTTAATTCTGAGCTCTATATCATAGATAAGGATAGACAAAAAGAGACTTACTTAAACTTCCGGAGGATCTAATGACACAGTCTAATACTGATTCTAATTTAAAATTGTTTGCTTTAAACTCCAACCGGCCGTTAGCGGAAAAGATTGCGCAACACCTTGGAATCGAGCTTGGTAAATTGTCAGTTGACCGTTTTAGTGATGGTGAGATTCAAATCAATATCGAAGAAAGTGTCCGTGGTGATGATGTTTATGTCATCCAATCAACGTCGGCACCGGTAAACGATAACTTGATGGAACTTTTGATCATGGTGGATGCATTGCGCCGGGCGAGTGCAAAGACCATCAACGTTGTAATGCCTTACTACGGCTACGCCCGTCAAGACCGTAAGGCCCGGAGTCGGGAACCAATCACCGCTAAGTTAGTAGCAAATATGCTGCAAAACTCCGGTGTTGACCGGGTAATTGCCTTAGACTTGCACGCGGCACAAATTCAAGGATTCTTCGATATTCCGGTTGACCACCTGATGGGGGCACCGCTGTTAGCCGAATACTTCATCAAGGAAGGGGTCGCTAACAATGCGGTCGTTATTTCCCCGGACCACGGTGGGGTTACCCGTGCGCGGGCGTTGGCTGAATTCTTAAAGACGCCAATTGCGATTATTGATAAGCGCCGTCCCCGGGCCAATGTTGCTCAAGTAATGAATATCATTGGGGATGTAAAGGGCAAGACCTGTATCATGATCGATGATATGATCGATACGGCCGGCACGATTACGCTCGGTTCCCAGGCCCTAATCGATGCTGGGGCCAAGGAAGTTTACGCTTCATGTACCCACGCGGTGCTTTCGGGTCCAGCGATTGAACGGTTGGAAAAGTCACCACTGAAAGAAGTAGTTGTGACGGACTCCATTCAATTGCCAAAGGAAAAGCAGATTGCAAAGATCAAGCAGGTATCAGTGGCACCATTGATTGCGGCAGCAATTAAGCGGATTAACGAGAACCGGCCGGTCAGCCCACTGTTTAAGCAAGTTTTCCAGAGTGCTGAAAAAATCAAGTAATTAAATTAGGATTACTACAGATAGCAAAAGGAGATCAAGCCAAAAGCCGTAATCGGCTTCTGGCTTGATCTCCTTTCTTAATAACGGGGGCGTATTCTTAAGAGCGTTTTAAGATTTTGAAGGTTAATGGTGATCCATGCTATAATTAGGGAGCAGTAGTTAAGGAGGATAACATGCAAAACAGACATTTATTTAACAAGGTGATTACCGGCTCGACAGCAGTGTTGCTAGCATTAACACTGGCTGCTTGTGGTCACCACGATGCGGTTACGACCTCATCGAGCAGCTCATCTGTTCGCTCAGCCAAGACTACTTCCAACAATGGTAGTAAGGCTTACCGGTCGGCCAACAAGTTGATTCGTAATAATAACTATGAAGCGGCGTATGACCGGCTGAACAGCGTTGACAACCGGTCAACGCAAGAGAATAATCTTGCTACTGATTTGCAAAATTACATGAATGCCCGGACCTCGTATAAGAGTGGGGACTATGCTACTGCTGCAGCCACCCTTAAGGAACAGAAGTCAACTAGTCCGGCAATGCGTGATGCTTACAGTGACTTACAGGATAAGATTTCTAAGGCGCAAAGTAGTAGTGCCTCAAGCAGTAGCAGTCAAGCGATCAGTAAGTCGTCTAGCAGCAAGAGTAACAGTAACAGTAGTAGCCAGACTACTTCTGATCAAACCAATGATGATGTCGTCGTTGAATTTGCTAACAAGATGGGCTTCAGTGGTGATAAGGGATACCAGATCATTCAAACAGATAAGTCTGGTAATACTTACAAATTTGAAGTTCGGCGGAGCAACAGTGATAACACCGTTGCTAACCTGGTTGGTATTTACCAATACAATACGCAGTCTGGCGCAGTGACGAAGTTAAGTTAGTAGGTTACTTGGTCAGTCGTCAGTGTGGATATGCCTATTATGATATTCACGAATAGTGGCCCCCATCCCTCGGTATTGACCGGTGGATGGGGGCCTTTTGACTTGGGGAGGAGAAAAAATGTGTACCGTAATGACAACGAGTGAGCTCTGGGGACGGACGATGGATTTTCCCCCACGGACACCATGGCACCTTACCTATTTACCAGCCGGTTTTCAATGGCAACCAGCGATTGGGCACCGGGTTATAACTAGTCGTTACCGAATTTTGGGCGGGATGCGCCACTTTGCTGGGCATTACCTAATTGGTGACGGGGTGAATGCAGCGGGTTTACTCTGTGCAGAACTCTTTTTCCCGGTTGCGGCCCACTATGCCAGTCAACCTAAACCCGGGACACTGGGACTGACTCCCCAGGATTTCATCACCTGGGTGCTAGGAAATCATGATTCAGTAGCCGAAGTAGCGGCTGAGTTGGACCGGGTAACGGTTGTCGGTGCGCCCTGGCATGATGGTAACCATTATCCCTTTCACTGGTTGTTGCAGGACCAAACCGGGACGTATTTGATCGAGCCGTTAGGCGAATATTTACGGGTACGAAATAACCCGGTGGGGGTTTTAACCAACACGCCGGAATTTGATGAGCAAGTTGACCGCCTTAATAGTCGACTGGGGTTAACCGGCCGGCAATTTGTCCCCGCAGTGGTGGCTGCCTACCACGGATCGTGGCCAAGCGGTGGTAATGCGGTTGATCGTTTTCAACAGGCAACGTTCCAGCGCTGGCAGTCAACACCACGGACAGTGGGGGAAATACAACGGTTTTTAATGCAGGTGACGGTGCCACATACTCCCCGACACCGCAATAACTATACCCACTACCGGGCCGTTTTTGACTGGGGAGCTAATAAATACTATTTCACGGATTGCCATCGTGGGCTAACGACGGTCAAAGGCTTAGCTGATTTAACCGGGCCGCGTCCACTAACGTTTGACTAACATTGACTAAAAAACAGCATCACCTTCTAGAATTTACTAGTCTTGAAGGTGATGCTGTTTAATTTTTAACCGATTACTTAAAAGACGTATTTCTCAATCGCCGCGGCAACACCGTCATGGTTGTTATCGGCGGTAACGTCGTCAGCAACCTTCAGAGTCTCGGGAACGGAATTCCCCATTGCGACCCCCGTCCCGGCAAACTCAATCATTGAGTTATCATTCTGGGCGTTTCCCAGGGCCATGACCTCAGTCGTCGTTAGGTTTAATTCTTCACAGAGCCGCTTGAGGGCCGAGCCCTTGCTAACTGCCTTGTGCATGAATTCTAGGTAAAAGTCTTCGCTCCGTACGATTGAAAAGCGGTCGGCCAGCTCCTGCGGTAGGTCCGCGTAGGCCCGGTCAATTACGGCTTTATCATCGACCATCATGGCCTTGGCGATTACGTATTGGTCCTGGATCCGGGCCATTTCGTCTAGGGACCGGTAGCGGACCGGCATTGAGACTAGCCCCGATTCATGGATCGTGTATTTACCAATGTCCTGGTTTGTAGTGTAGATGTAATCCCGGGTTTCGATCTGGGAATGAACACCTTCCTTTAGGCAGTAGTTTACCCAGTCGGCATAGTCATTAAAACTGATACTGTCATCGACCATAACCTTCTTGCTGGTCGTTTGGGCTAGGGCACCATTGAAGCTGACGACGTATTCGTCATCACGGTCGTTAAGTCCTAGTTGGTTAAGGTAAGCCCGTACTCCCGTCATGGGCCGACCGGTGCAGAGCACAATTTTAACTCCGGCTGCGCTGGCCTTCTTGATTGCTGCAACTGTCCGGGGCGTGATTTCACGTTGGTCATTGATTAGGGTACCGTCGATATCGATCGCTACCATTTTGATCGCCATTTTAATTGGCCTCCTTTGGGTTAATAATATGGTTATTTTGGATATAACTCTGGAACCGTTCGTAGATTGGTTCAAATACCTCAATGTCTTGGTGCGTTTCAAGCATTTCCTTAGGGAAGAAGAAGCGCTGGTCACCGGCTTCCCGTCCGGAGACGCTGGCAACCAGGGTGGACACTTGGGATAGCTCAACGAAGTCACCGTTGGGCTGGACGAGTTCGATCTGCGTTTGGGGATTTGAATCCTGGGGGTTGTAGGTGTCATACGGAAGTTTGAAACTATCATTGACGGCGGTGTAGTAGTTACTATTGAAACCAGCCGTTTGAATTAACTCCCGCAGTTGGGGTAAGAGGGCCGCCGAGTGCTGATCATAGATTGCCGATTTAAATGGGCGCCGGTAGAGAAAACGCCGGGCCAGGTCACTTAACACGTCGTCCCGCGAGTGTGTCCAGTGGTTGAAGTAGGTCGTTAGAACCCCATCGTCCAGTGACAGGTAGTCCTCAAGGGTGAAGCGGTGGTTAAAAAAGGGCATCAGCATGTGGGGGGTAAACTCCGGTTCAAAGTCATTCGGGTGCTCATAGATGTATTTGGCCCGCATTAGGAGGTGGTCCAAAATAACTTCCATTGAACGAGAAACGGGGTGGAAGTAAACCTGCAAGTACATTTGGAGCCGACTGATGATGTAATCCTCAACGGCGTGCATTCCCGAAATTTCAAAGGCGATCCCGCCCTTAACCGGCCGCATAACGTGCAAAACCCGGTCGAGGTCGAATTTACCGTAGTTGGTACCGGTGTAATAGGAGTCCCGTTGCAGGTAGTCCATCCGGTCCGCGTCAACTTGACTAGAGATCATTTGAACGACCTGCTGGTTGCGGTAGGTATGGTCAATCACGCTGGCAACCTGGTGGGGGAAGTCAGGGGAAACCTGCCTGAGGATTCGGTTAATATTGGTTTCGGGACTAGTAATTAGCTGGCGGGTAATCTGCTCGTGGTTAGTCTTAAAAATATGCTCAAAGGTATGGGAATACGGCCCGTGTCCCAGGTCATGGAGCAGTGCAGCACATAGGGAAATCGGCCGTTCACGGTCATCCCACAAACCATCGCCGGGGTTCATGCTCGGGTAGTTTCGCTGAAAGTAATTACACATTTCCCGGGTGATTTCATAAACCCCCAGGCAGTGACCAAAGCGGGAATGCTCGGCACCATGAAAGGTAAAAGAGGAGGTTCCCAATTGCTTAATCCGGCGGAGACGCTGGAACTCCGGGGTATTGATTAGGTCAAGGATAATTTGATTATCGACAATGATTTGACCATGGATGGGATCACGAAAAACCTTCTCTCGCGGAAGCTTAGCATCGTTGAAATCCAAACCTTATTCCTCCTTCGTTAGGCGGTCCTGTAACTTGCTGATGGTGAGGCGTTCATCATTCAGGTACTTGATGAACTGCGGCTGCCAGGTGAGCTGGTGGAAGTCCTCGTTGTTGCGGTGGCTAAAGACATGTTCGAGCCGGTACTGGGCCTCAGCCACCGTTAGTGGTTGGTGGAGAAGGTCGGCGATGGTCGTCATGGTCGTGGGCCAAACATCGGGGAAGTGCCACTTGTTAGTAGCATCACCAAGCCCCGCGTCGTAAAAATCACGGATTAATTCACCACGTTGGGTCTGGTGACCATTAATGCTGAGGTAGAGCATCACCACTACCCCAACTTGGTTCCGCCGTTGTGAAATTCCCCCAATCTTTTGGCCATTAACTTGGACGTCAAAGGTTCCGGGACAATAGGAGTGGGTAACCTCACCCGTAGTGATTGTCAGTTCAGGAAAGGCAGCCTGGATAACGGTAATCATTCGTTGGTAGGCCTCGTCGATGGTTAGCTGACGTTTTTCGAGGTGCCACGGGAAAAAGAGTGAGAAGTTTAAGATTCCAGCATCGCTGACCACCGCTAGTCCACCAGAGTTACGCATAAAGTAGTGGTAGTCGTGTTGACGGCATAACTTTAATGCGTCTGCTAAGTGGGGGAGCCGCTGGTCCTTCAGTCCGAGGATGACCGTCTTATCAAGGGTCCAAAAGTGGAGCAGCGGGCCGGTAAGGGCGTCACTGCTACGCAACAGGGCGTTGGTATAAATAAATGAGGTAAGGTTATTGGCGGGGCGGAGTGGTTGGTTGAACTCGGCGACCGTCTGTTGACGAAAATTATTCATTATAAGACTCTTCTTTATAAATGTATTTACATAATAGTATTATACAAGAAACCAGCGGAAATTAATGCGAATTGGTCACATTATTATGCCGAGTTCAGTATAATAATGTAAAAACGAGTGAAGGGAGGAAAGAAAATGAAAAAGATAACACCAGTCCAGGTTCACCTCTCAAGTACGATTCAGCAAGATGGTCAAGCGGAACAATTCACCTTTGACGAACAGGGCTCCTTTGTGGAATTAAATGGGAAGTATTATTTGCGTTACATTGAACACCAGGGTGGCACGACAACCCCCGTCCAATTTCGCCTGGATAACCAGGTTCATTTACACCGGGCTGGGGTGGTTGAAACGCAGCTTGATTTTGATTTAACCACGCCAACGAGTACCCGTTACCGGACCGAATATGGGATTATCCGCCTGACGGTGACCACCGAGCGCCTGGTCAAAAAGGTTGATCCGCTGGCCCCCGCTGGTGAGTTAATCGTTGAGTATACTTTGGCAACGGAAGGACAACTTGTAGGAACTTACCGTCTACAATTGCAATTTAGTGCCTAATATTGTAAGATGTAGGTTAGACTTTTTGAAGGGATGTGCACCAATTTGGAATTAAAGGTTTTTGACGGCCAAGACAAATCAGAACTTTCAATGGTTGAGGTAGCACACGCTATCTTAGCTCACAACGGAGAGGCAATGGCGTTTGTAGACCTAACCAATGAGATTCAACAATACCTGGGCAAGAGTGATGAGGAAATTCGGGAACGCCTTGCCCAATTCTACACTGATTTGAACGTTGACGGCAGTTTTATTTCCCTTGGTGACAATACCTGGGGCCTGCGGGCATGGTACCCATTTGAATCAATCGACGAAGCAACGGTTGGTGAAAATGAAGACGAAGAAGACAGTCCTAAGAAGAAGCGCCGTAAGGTTAATGCCTTCTTAGCTGATTCAACCGATGATGACGACGTAATCGACTACGACAATGATGACCCAGAAGACGATGACCTGGATGATCAAGATGACGACAACACCGATGATGATGACGACGATTACGATGAAGAAAATGACGAATTTAATGATGACGATGAATTAGACGACAGCATCGAAGATCAGTTATCCGAATTGCATGAAGACGATGACGATGACGACGATGATGACGAATAAATACGAGCGTGACGCTTGACTATTACGAACGGACCCTGTATTATCTTTCTTGGGCGCCTGTAAAATAGCACAGGCTACGAAGTTCGTAAAAATAAGGAGCTCCCTATTTCAGTTGAAATGGGGAGCTTTTCTTATTTTGCCAGTACCTAAAAATAAAAAAAGGAGTAGTAACGCAATGACGAAGTACATTTTTGTAACTGGTGGGGTTGTTTCATCATTAGGAAAGGGGATTGTTGCCGCTTCCCTTGGCCGCCTGTTGAAAAACCGGGGATTGAAGGTTGCAATTCAAAAATTTGATCCATATATTAATGTGGACCCCGGCACGATGAGCCCTTACCAACACGGTGAAGTGTTCGTTACCGATGACGGGACTGAAACCGACCTGGACCTTGGCCACTACGAACGTTTTATTGATAATGACTTGAATAAGTATTCTAACGTTACTACTGGTAAGATCTATTCAGAGGTCTTGCGTAAGGAACGACGGGGGGACTATCTGGGTCGGACCGTCCAAGTAATTCCCCACATTACCAACGCCATCAAGGATAAGATTAAGCGGGCCGGCGAAAGTAAGGATGCCGAAGTTGTAATCACTGAAATTGGGGGAACCGTTGGGGATATCGAATCCCAACCATTCATGGAAGCCATCCGGCAAATGCGTGAAGAAGTCGGCTCCGAAAACGTCCTTTATATTCATACCACGCTGGTTCCATACCTACGGGCAGCGGGTGAAATGAAGACCAAGCCAACCCAACACAGTGTTCGTGAATTGCGGGGCCTGGGGATCCAGCCTAACATCTTGGTAGTCCGGACCGAAAAGCCGATCACGGATGAGATGCGCAAGAAGATTGCCCTTTTCTGTGATGTTGATCCGAAAGCGGTAATTGAATCACTAGATGTTAATACCCTGTATGAAATTCCGTTGAACTTGCAAAAACAGGGGATGGACCAACTGGTTGTTGACCACTTTAACCTGGACGTGCCGGTGGCGGACATGCGGGAATGGACGAACATGGTCAACCACATCGAAAACGAGTTGACTAAGACGGTTAAGATCGCCATGGTTGGTAAGTACACTGACTTACAAGATGCTTACATTTCGGTTAACGAAGCACTGCGGCACGCCGGTTACCCGGTTGATGCCAAGGTGAAGATTGACCACTTCAATGCCGAAAACATTACTCCAGAAAATGTCGAGGCAACCTTAAAGGACTACGATGGTATTCTGGTTCCTGGTGGCTTTGGTAACCGGGGTGTGGAAGGCATGATTACCGCCATTAAGTACGCACGGGAAAATGATGTTCCTTATCTGGGGATTTGTCTGGGGATGCAAACGGCCTGCATCGAATTTGCCCGGGATGTTCTGGGCTACCAGGACGCTAACTCCACGGAATTTGACCCGAACACGGAGCATAACATCATTGACCTGATGGCTGACCAAGAAGATGTTGAAGATATGGGGGGTACCCAGCGGCTGGGTGCTTACCCTTGCAAGCTGAAGCCCGGGACAGTGGCAGCAGCAGCGTATGGTAATAAGTCGATGATTAGTGAACGGCACCGGCACCGTTATGAATTTAACAATGCCTACCGGAAGGAAATGGAAGACCACGGCCTGGTAGTTTCCGGTGTAAATCCTGACCGTAACTTGGTAGAAGTAGTGGAACTCCCTGATAAGAAGTTCTTCGTGGCTGCCCAGTACCACCCTGAATTCTTGTCACGGCCAAACCGCCCAGAAGGACTGTTCGCCGCCTTTGTTAAGGCCGCTGCTAACAAGTAATTAGGAAAATCATTAGAGGAAGATTAGGGAGCACCGCGGAAAAGCAGTGCTCCCTTTTAAATTCCTTAAGATTACCCGTAAAAGGTTGTAATTTAATAAATAATTAATTATCATTACTATTGATTGTTTACTAACAATACCCAAAATTTAAAAACGATTATGAAACTAACCAATTTAAGTGAGGAAACACGGAAATGAAAAGAATGATCATTCAAGGAGGAAACCGACTCTCGGGTGAAGTAACCATCGGTGGAGCAAAAAATAGTACCGTTGCGTTAATTCCGGCCGCCATCTTGGCGGATACGCCGGTCCAGTTTGATACTGTACCGGATATCTTGGATGTTCACAATCTGATGATCATTTTAAAGTCAATGAACGTTAAGTCAGAGTTTAGCCACGGCGTTTTAGACATTGACCCAACCCAAATCATCGAAGCTGAACTTCCAAGTAAAGCAATTAAGAGCTTACGGGCTTCTTATTACTTTATGGGCGCATTGCTAGGTCGTTTTCACCGTGCAACTTTAACCTTTCCAGGTGGTGATAATATTGGTCCACGCCCGATTGACCAACACCTGAAGGCTTTTAAAGCTTTAGGTGCAACCGTAAGTGAAAACGACGGGACCGTTCATTTGGAAGCTGCTAATGGCTTGCATGGGGCCCGTATTTTCATGGATATGGTTTCAGTTGGAGCGACAATTAATGCGATCCTGGCAGCGGTTCGTGCTGAGGGTACTACCATTATTGAAAATGCTGCTCGGGAACCCGAAATAATTGATTTAGCTACCTTTTTAAATAACATGGGTGCTAAGATTCGGGGAGTCGGTACCGATACAATCCGTATTACCGGGGTAACGACATTACAGTCCATGAACACTCACACGATTATTGCGGACCGGATCGAATCCGGGACCTATTTGGCACTGGCAGCGGCGCTTGGTGATGGTGTAATGGTTCATAACGTCATTCCAGAACACCTGGAGTCCTTTACGAGTAAGATGATTGAAATGGGTGTAGACTTACAGATTGACAGTGATAAGATCTACGTTCCTAAGACGACCAAGTTTAAGCCAGTTCATGTAAAGACAATGCCATTCCCTGGTTTCGCCACTGACCTGCAACAACCACTGACACCGCTGATGTCGTTGGCAGATGGCGATAGTGTAATTGTCGACACAATCTATCCTAAGCGGGTTAAGCATGTTCCAGAACTACAAAAGATGGGGATGCGGATTGAGGCCCACGATGGCACGATTGTGGTTAAGCATACTGAACACCTGCACGGTGCTAACGTTAATGCGGGTGAGATTCGGGCAGGCGCGGCTCTGACGATCGCCGGTCTCATGGCAGATGGTACTACTATCATCAATAACGCAGGTAATATTTTACGCGGGTATGACCGGATTGTCTGGAAGCTTAACCGTCTGCACGCGAACGTTTCGATCGAGGACGATTCTTCGGTAAAAATTAGCTAAGTAGTTGCGCTGATAATTGATTCGTGTTATTCTGTTAGGGTTGATTATCTATGTTTCAGGCAATGATTCATGGCAAAAGGAGCGTATAAATTATGAAACAAGGAATTCATCCAGATTACCATCCAGTAGTATTCGAAGATTCATCTACTGGTTACAAGTTTATTTCTGGTTCAACTGCCACTTCTAAGGAAACCATCAAGTGGGAAGACGGTAATGAATACCCATTGATCCGGGTTGAAGTTACTTCTGATTCACACCCATTCTACACTGGTAAGCAAAAGTTTACCCAAGCCGATGGTGCGGTGGACAAGTTCAACAAGAAGTACGGTCTCAAGTAAGACTAATTATAAAGGGGGACGGCGTTGGCCGGCCCCCTTTTTTGTTTTGGTTAACTTAGTTTCCACTACTGCCGGTTTGTGGTAAACTGAAGCAAGTTTAGACGACTAAGGGGGAAAGCAACCTTGGATAAAAAGACAAGACGGGGGATGCCGGACTGGCTCCGCTGGTTACTAGTAGTTATTTTACTGGTGATTGCAGCGTGCCTGATCTTTAACCAGCAAATTAAGGATCACCTGGTGGGCTCCTACCGCCCAACGATTACCCGGCAAGCGATCAAGAAAAATTCTAGTAAAAAGGCTAATTACGACTATGGCAACGTTAAGGACCTGAACCTGCAAACGGCAGCCCGGGTGCGGGCCCAAAAGCAGCCGATTAACATTATCGGTGAGATTACCGCACCGGACGCTAACATGACGATTCCGATTGCCAAGGGGGTTGACAACACAACGTTGGCTTTGGCAGCCGGGACAATGCGTGAAGATATGCAGATGGGGAAAGGTAACTATGCGTTAGCTGGTCATAATATGGCTAATGGTAGCAAGATCTTGTTCTCATCACTTTACTACCATGCGAAAGTTGGTCAAATGGTTTATATTACGGACCTAAACCGGGTATATGAATACCGTCTTTACGAACGAAAGTTTATTGAACCAACGCAGGTTGAGGTGGTTAATAATACTAAGCAGCCAATTATCACCTTGATCACGTGCAATGCTAACGGTCAACGCCGGCTGTTACTCCGGGGGCACTTTATTAAGTCCGAACCCTTTAGCCAGGCGCCACAGAAAGTGCAAAAGAACTTCAGCAGTAAGTACACTACGGGACGAAATTCGTAATAAAAGAAGCCAGCTCTTTGGAACTTTTGATCCAAAGGGCTGGCTTTTAGTTTAGAGCTGGGCCTGCATTCGTTCTAGCCAAAGGGGAAGGGCCTTGGCGAGACTCTGGTAGGTATCCTCGAAACGGTGAGTGTACCATGGATCGGGGATTTCTTCTTGCTCGTGTCCGGGAACCACTTCATTGGCGAGGTGGATTTTATTCCGGTCAGCAGCCGGGGCTATTCGTCGTAAGTTGTACAGGTTCATGTTATCCATGCAAATGATATAATCGGCCCAGGCAAAGTCACGAGAAGTAATTGGCCGTGATACTAAACCATCAACTGGTAGGTGGTGACGCCGCATTGTTTTTTGAGCACCCGGATGGGGCGGATTTCCTTCCTCTTCACTACTTGTTCCCGCTGAGTCGACTTTGATCTGGTCAGCAAGTCCAGCCGAATTAACGAGCTGACGGAACATGCTCTCGGCCATCGGTGACCGGCAAATATTTCCTAAGCAGACGAACAAAACATTCATTAATTAACACCTCAATTACAAGCCATTTTCTCTATCATACATGAACTACTAAGATTTTGCTAAGGTCCTGATCAAGAAGATTCCCGTGCCTTATTAAATTTGATAAAATACAGGGAGATAGTATTTAAAACGAAGGAGGAGTGCGCTATGGCACTTATCATTGTTATCTTGGTGATTGTGGTGATCATCGGGATCTACATTGCAATGTATAACGGCTTGGTCCAATTACGGGTCCACGCACAAGAATCGTGGAGTCAAATCGACGTTCAATTACAGCGGCGAAATGATCTGATTCCAAACCTGGTTTCGACGGTGAAGGGGTACAGTAAGTACGAAGCATCAACCCTGGAGAAGGTCACACAATTACGAACTGCTCTGAATAATGTCCCCGACGACGATCATGCCAAGAAGATGGAGGTTTCGAATGAATTAACGGGAACCCTCCGGACACTCTTTGCGGTATCGGAGAACTACCCCGATTTAAAGGCTAGCACCGAATACCAGCAATTAATGGAAGAATTAAGTAATACGGAAAATAAGATTGCTTATTCACGCCAACTGTACAACAGTACGGTTGCTGCTTTAGATGCTAAAATTCAAACCTTCCCAAGTAATATTGTTGCTAAGATTCACCACATTACGGCAATGGATTACTTACAAGTTCCGGAGAACGCCAAGGATGTTCCCCACGTTTCCTTTGATGATTAGGGTGAGAATGAATGTTATACCAACAGATTGCACGCAATAAGCGTAAGACGGTCGTGGTCATGGCGGGCTTCTTATTGTTGGTTACGTTAATTGGGGCCGCCATTGGCTACCTTTTTGCCGGCTCCGCTGTCGGTGGGGTGGTTATTGCTGGTGTCATTGCCCTCGTGTACATGTCAGTGATCATTGGACAGTCGACCGACGTGGTGATGAACATGAACAATGCCCATGAAGTTCACTCGGCCCAAGAAGCGCCAGAACTGTGGCACGTGGTAGAAGATATGGCGATGGTCGCCCAGGTTCCGATGCCCCGGGTTTACATTATTGATGACCCTAGTCCCAATGCTTTTGCGACGGGTAATAACCCGGAACATGCGGCGGTAGCGGCAACGACTGGTTTACTGCAGATTATGAACCGGGAAGAGCTTGAGGCAGTCATGGGGCACGAAATGAGCCACGTTCGTAACTATGATATCCGGTTGCAGACGATTGCGCTGGCCCTAGCATCCGCGATTAGTGTACTGGTTAACTTTGCCGGCAACTTCTGGTGGTTTGGTGGCAGCCGGGGAAGCGATGATGATGACGATGGCTGGGGCATTTTGGCAATTGTCGGCTCCATCTTGTTGATTATCTTGGCGCCTTTAGCAGCAACCATTGCCCAGATGGCCCTGTCGCGAAATCGAGAGTATTTGGCCGATGCCGGTTCGGTTGAATTAACCCGTAATCCCCACGGGATGATTAGTGCCCTGGAGAAGTTAAAGACGGCCCAGCCGATGAAACACGTTGCGCCTAGTAGCAGTGGCCTATACATCAGTGATCCAGAAGAAAATGGTCACCACCATTGGTATGAAGACCTATTTGCTACCCACCCACCGTTGGATGCACGGATTAAGCGGCTGGAAGAAATGTAATAATGATATCAATTATTTTGTATAAAAGACTGGCAAGCTGTAAAAGTGCTACCAGTCTTTTCTTTTGTTGTTCCAATAAGTTAAATATAAAAAATAGTTAGTATACTTTTGAACAAAATCACCGGAACCGTTTTCAAAAGCAGGAAATTGTGCTACTATTAACTTAGGTTTATGTGTGGTTTGTGCATTGAATAGGAGATGCACTTATGAGTAAACTAGTGTTACCGCTTAAGCAAAGTGTTGGTGTTCCAGTAACACCGATCGTTAAGGTTGGTGACCATGTTAAGCGTGGTCAATTGATTGGTAAGCCGGATGGATTAGGTGCTAACTTGCACGCCAGTGTTTATGGAAAGATCACTGAAATTAATGATAAAGAAATCGTGATTGAAGCTGATGAAGACCAACCAAAGGACTTCGTTAAGATTCCCGACACGGATTCAAACCTTGAAGCAATCCGTGAAGCGGGGGTAATCGGTGCTGGTGGTGCCGGATTCCCTGCCGCTGCTAAGTATTCACGTCCGATCCCAGGTGGTCATCTATTCATTAATGCGGCAGAATGTGAACCTATCTTAGGTCATAACATTTCGCGGATCACCACTGACGCTGAACAAATTATTCGGGGTGCCGAATACATTAAGGAAATTGTTCAAGCCAAGGATATTCACATTGCGATCAAGCGTTATCACACTAACGTGGTCGCACTGTTAGAAGAATTAACGCGGACCCACGATGATATTTCACTGGAATTAATGTGGAACCGTTATCCAGAAGGGGAAGAACGGGCTGTTCTTCGTGATTCTGGATTATACAAGAAGCCAGATGGCGAAAACGCGGTACTAAAGACAACCGAATTACCATACGCTGCGAATGCGATTGTTACTAACGTTGAAACTGTCTACCGGGCAGCACGGGCAATTGAAAACCGTGAACCAGTAATGAGCAAGGATATTACCGTTGCTGGACGCCTGAATGGTGACAACAAGATGGTCTTAGTCAACAAGGATGTGCCAGTTGGGACCCTCGTTGGCGACGTTTTGAGTGCCTTTCCAAATATGGCCGACTATGGTGAATTAATCATGGGCGGACCATTCACTGGCCACAGCACGACTCTGGATAGCCCAATTACCAAGGTTGATGGTGGTATTATCGCTACCATTCCATTCCCGAACCTGCATGGTGAAAAGGTGGGCCTGTTGGCTTGTGCCTGCAGCGCAACCCCTGCTCGGATGAAGGAAATCGCCGAGAAGATGAATGCGGACGTTACCGGTGTTGAATGGTGTAAGAACGCGGTTGTTAACCCGAAGACGGGGACTGCCAAGTGTAAGAACCCTGGTATCTGCCCAGGTCAAGCACAAACCATTCTAAAGTTGCGTAAGGGCGGTGCCAAGACCCTCTTAGTTGGGAACTGTACTGATTGTACGAACACCGTCATGGGCGTTGCTCCAAAGCTAAATATGCCTGTTTACCACACGACCGACTTTGCACGGCGTGCGGTTGATATGCGGATTATGCGGCACATTTTGCCAGAAAACAACGAGTAAAGTATTAGGGTTTGTTAACCTTTTGATAGAACAATAAAAAATGCATAATAACGGGTATGTAAAAGTCGTACTTAATATTATGTGTTTTTTTATCGTGAAACTTGCGCACTACTGATCAATATAAATTTTCTTAACACAACTATTACCAATTCTTTGCTTAGTTAAGTGCGCGATCTCAAACCTTCAGTATTAAACTACTAATTAGTAGTAAGGTGTTCACTTTTTTATCAGAAACTAACATTCTAAGAAACTTTGCGCAACTGAAGAGAACTGATATAATTTAACGTATTGTTATTAATTATATTAGTGTGTTAGTGAAGGGAATGGATTTATTATGAGTAATGATTCACCTAGTGGTCGACGGCCGGAAGATACTGCCTTCTTTGGCCACCCACATGGTTTATCAACGCTGTTCTTTACTGAAATGTGGGAACGGTTTAGTTATTACAGTATGCACGCGATCTTACTGTTCTATCTGATTGATAGTTTCAGTAAGGGCGGACTGGGAATGAACACGTCGATTGCCACATCGATTGTGGCCATCTACGGGGCCCTAATTTACATGTCAACGGTGATTGGTGGATTTGTCAGTGACCGGCTGTTAGGACCACGGCGGACCGTTTTCTGGGGTGGTGTATTAATTGCCCTCGGTAACTTTATCCTGGTCTTACCACTGCGCTTTGTCGGCCTGTATGTATCAATTGTCATTATTGTTTTAGGTACTGGGTTCTTAAAGCCGAACGTTTCCGACATGGTTGGTGGACTGTATAGTAAAGAAGATACACGGCGGGATGCCGGTTTTAATATTTACTATATGGGGATCAACATCGGGGCCTTGCTTGCACCGTTTATTGTCGGCTGGGTTGGCCAAACCTATAGTTACCATGCCGGTTTCGCACTTTCAACGATTGGGATGGTCTTTGGGTTAATCCAGTACTGGATCGGTAGCAAGAAGTACCTCGGTGAGGACGGCCTGCACCCGAACGACCCAATTAAGCCGGAAGAAAAGGCGAAGGTCATTAAGCAGGTTAGTTTGGTTACGGCCATTGTGATTGTCGGCCTGTTGATTATGTACTTTACCCATACGTTGAACGTTAATAATATTATCTTTATTATTACGATCTTAGGGGTTTTGCTACCAGCAATCTACTTTGTTAATATTTTCCGAAGTCCTAAGATTACGCCGAAGGACCGGAAAAACGTAATTGTTTACATTGTTGTCTTTGTTGCCAGTGTCTTCTTCTGGTCAATCTATGAGCAAACGATGACGATTTTCCCACTGGTTGCTCAACAAATGACGGATTTGAAGTTGTTTGGTATTCATGTTCAAGCTAGTCAATTTACTGGCTTTAACGCATTGTTTGTCCTGATCTATTCACCGATCGTTGCTGCGATGTGGACTAAGATGGGGAAGAAACAACCATCTTCAACTTCTAAGTTTACTATTGGATTACTAGCATCAGCATTTTCGTTCTTGGTACTGCTAATCCCAATTGCGATCAATGGCGTTGGGGTTAAGTTCTCCGGTTGGTGGTTAATTCTCAGTATTGCCATTGTTGAAGTTGGTGAAGTTTTCCTTTCACCTTCCGGATTATCATTAACAACGAAGCTAGCACCAAAGGCCTTTAATGCTCAGATGATGAGTATTTGGTTCTTGGGGGATGCGGCTGCGCAATCATTCAATGCCCAACTAGTAAAGCTATACAGTGTACCGAATGCAGCAATGTACTTCGGTGTGATGGGGGTAATTGCAATTGTGATTGCGGCTATCCTATTCTCCATGCGGGGAATGCTAGCAAAGCTAATTCAATTGTAGGTTGACGATTCTTATCTCTTTCGTTAGAATATTCAGTGGGAATAGATGAGTTCTGGTGT
Source organism: Limosilactobacillus sp. (assembly GCF_051873035.1). GTDB lineage: Bacteria > Bacillota > Bacilli > Lactobacillales > Lactobacillaceae > Limosilactobacillus. The sequence continues at coordinate 38,930 of NZ_JBJEEL010000019.1, read as the reverse complement.
GCTCCCTGGTCCTCAAAACCAGTGCGAGGGGTTAGAAGCCTCTTAGGTAGGTTCGATTCCTACGTATTCCCGCCAGGATGAATATTATTTACTTAAGAGTGGTGAGAGTCGAAGTTATTCGGCTCTCTTTTTTTATCAAAGGAGTGTGTAAAATGACAAAGGTACAAGAAGGCTACATGCCATTTGGCGAATACAAGACCTATTACCGGATTGTTGGTGAAAAGAGCGATAAGGCACCACTATTACTACTTCATGGTGGCCCGGGCTCCACACATAATTACTTTGAAGTACTCGACGACCTGGCAGAAAAAGACCACCGTCAATTAGTTATGTATGACCAAATTGGTTGTGGGAAATCTTCAATGCCTGATGATAAGGCTGAGAAAGTATATAACGCGGCAACGTGGGTAAAGGAATTGAAGGCCTTGCGTGAATACCTCCACCTTGACCAGGTTCACCTTCTAGGTCAGTCCTGGGGTGGAATGCTTGAAATTATTTACCTCTGTGATGAACAGCCACAAGGTATCAAGTCCGGAGTGTTGGCAAGTACCCTGCCAGCTTCCTGGATGTGGGACAAGGAATTACACCGGATGATTAAGTTTATGGATCCGGCAGACCAAAAGGCAATTGCCGATGCCGAGGCTAAGGACGAATTTACCAGTCCTGAATACGAACGGGCAAACGCCAAGTTTATGGAATTACACTGTAACGCGGCACCGTCACCGGATGACCCAGAACCAATCCGGCGGAAGAAGAATGCCGGGACGGTAGCCTACATTACCGGTTGGGGACCAAATGAGTATAATCCGGAGGGTAATCTAAAGGATTATGACTACATGGACCAGCTAAAGGATATCAAGGCACCAATCCTAATCACGAGTGGGACCGATGACCTGTGTACGCCATACACTGCTAAGTCAATGTATGACCGGATTCCAAATGCCAAGTGGCACCTGTTTGAATACTGTCGTCATATGTCCTTCGTGGAGCGGCATGATGACTACGAAAAGCTCTTAATCGATTGGCTAAATGCTAATGATTAAATAAGAAGAATGGGGCTAACAGCGATTTTTAGCGAACGCTGTTAGCCCCATTTTTAATTAAATTTATGAACTTAATCACCAAAAAATATATATCATTACTTTTGTAAATCTGTTATCACAAGGCTTAACATAAATAAGAAAAAATGATCAACTAATGGTGGCAATGGGCCTGGGCCTAATACCTATCGTGTTGAAAACGGTTTAAAGATGAAATATAATAAAAATGTTTGATAAAAGATGTAATAATACCAAACAGGATGATAAGTTGGTTATATCGTGATTTGTAGGCGGATTCACAATAAATGATACGAATTATCGATCTGTCTACAGGCTCGTTAACTGAACATTATTTAAGGAGGTTGGCCTATGTCTATTTCAGTTGAAACCGCTAAGGAGCACCTCAACGACCCGGCCGTACTTTGTTGCCGGCGGGAAAAGGGTAAGCTGTTGGAAGCTTCCGACCTGGAAGATCCAACGCTGTTCCCTGATTATGAGGATTCAGGTCTATTAAAGTTGCCTGACAATGTTTTGACCATTGGTCAGGTTTTGGGAGCTACTCTAAACAAGACAATGGATGCTTTACTTCCGTTGACACCGGATGTTGTTGATAATATTCAGGATCCTTCAGCACAAAAAGATGATGAAGATACTTCAGATGACTCATCTACCAAGGATGATAACTCATCAGCTACTTCTTCAGATGTAACTACTACCGCAGTTGTTAACAACGGTGTATCTAATGGTGTATTGCACTTTTCCATTAAGGAAGGTAAAGACATCGAGTTGGATGTTCCGTTGGCACTGGTTAATCAAGGTGCTGTGCAAAGTGCACCTGCTACCAGTCAAAAGAACAACGACCCGGCTGCTTCTCAACAAAAACAATCCTGAAGGTGATTTAAGGGATATTAAAGCGCCAATTTTAATCACGAGTGGGACCTATGTGTTAAGGCAATGCATGAACTGTATTCTAAATGCCAAGTAGTATCTATTTGAATACTGTCACCATATGTCCTTCGTGAAGCGGCATAATGCTTTAAGAAAAGTGGAGCTAACAGTGTTTCTAAAATGCTGTTAGCTCCATTTTTAAGCAATCCTGTGATTTTAATCACAAATTCAGGGAAAATAAGGGGAATTTATCCGGCCGTAAAGCCTATATTTAACAGTGATTGTGAAAGAAATTATAAGTAATCGCAACTGTGAATCCGCTATCACAAGGGTTAATATAAATAAGAGAAAATGATCAATTAATGATAAAAATGAGCTTAAGTTTAATGTTTATTATATTGAAAACGGTTCAAAAATGAAATATAATTAAATTGCTTGATAGAAGCTGCAATGATATCAAGCAGGATTATAGGTTGGTTATGTCGTGATTTGTGGGCGGATTCACAATAAATGATACAAACCACACATGAATCATCGATCCGTCTACAGGCTCGGCTAACTGAACATTATTTAAGGAGGTTGGCCTATGTCTATTTCAGTTGAAACTGCTAAGGAGCACCTCAACGACCCGGCCGTACTTTGTTGCCGGCGGGAAAAGGGTAAGCTGTTGGAAGCTTCCGACCTGGAAGATCCAACGCTGTTCCCTGATTATGAGGATTCAGGTCTGTTAGAGTTGCCTGACAATGTTTTAACCATTGGTCAGGTTTTAGGAGCCACTCTAAACAAGACGATGGATGCTTTACTTCCGTTGACACCGGATGTTGTTGACAATATTCAGGATCCTTCAGCACAAAAAGATGATGAAGATGCTTCAGATGACTCATCTGCCAAGGATGATGACTCATCAGCTGCTTCTTCAGATGTAACTACTACCGCAGTTGCTAATAACGGTGTATCCGATGGTGTATTACACCTTTCCGTTAAGGAAGGTAAGGACATCAAGTTGGATGTTCCGTTGGCACTGGTTAATCAAGGTGCTGTGCAAAGTGCACCTGCTGCTAGCCAAGAAAGCAACGGCACAGCTGCTTCTCAACAAGAACCACAAGTTGACGAAGAAGTTGTTCGGAGCTTAACTCGGAAGCACTTTAAGATCGATAAGGTCGAATTTGGGGATGAGACCAAGATTGACGGTACAACGTTGGTTATTGGTAACCCCGACAAACTTTGCAAGGATGCGCTTGAAAATCACGAAATCGTCAAGGATATGAAGATTAGTGTCATTACCCCTGATGATTACCACAAGTACACCAACAGTATCATGGACGTTCAACCAATTGCTACCAAGGAAAAGGGTGAACTTGGTGAAGGTGTTACCCGTGTTCTCGACGGCGTTGTTACCGTTCTGACTGGTACTGATGAAAATGGTGTTCAAGTTGGTGAATTCGGTTCATCCGAAGGTTACGTTGATGAAAACGTTATGTGGGGTCGCCCAGGTGCCATTGACAAGGGCGAAATCATGTTAGTTATTAACGCAACCGTCCAAGCTGGTACTAACCGTGAACGTCGTGGACCACGTGGTGCCCACGAAGCAGCGGACACGATTGTTGAACACATTCGTGAAGCCCTTAAGAAGGCTGATGACAGCTTAGTTGTTAATACTGAAAAGCTTGAACAAAAGCGTCGTTTCGGTAACAAGCGGGTTCTGTTAGTTAAGGAAATCATGGGTCAAGGTGCAATGCACGATAACCTGATTCTTCCTAAGGAACCAGTTGGGACCCTTGGCGCACAAGCTAACGTTGACCTTGGTAACTTGCCAATTATGCTTTCACCACTGGAAATCCTTGATGGTGGTATCCATGCCCTTACTTGTATCGGACCTGCTTCTAAGGAAACTTCACGTCACTACTGGCGTGAACCACTGGTTGAAGAAGCCTTGGCTGATGAAGATATCGACGTTGTTGGTGTCTGCTTAATTGGTTCACCACAAGCTAACACGCAAAAGAGCTATGTTTCTAAGCGTCTTGGTATGTGGGCCGAAGCAATGGACCTGGATGGTGCCATTGTTACGACTGAAGGATTTGGTAACAACCACATTGACTACGGTGAAAACATCGAAGCCATTGGTTCACGTGGTGTTCCAGTTGTTGGTATTACCTACTCCGCCGTTCAAGGTGAACTGGTTACTGGTAACAAGTACATGGACGCAATTGTTGATAACAACAAGTCCAAGTGGGGGATTGAAAACGAAGTTCTTGAAAACAACACGCTTTGTCAAGAAGACGCTATTCGTGCTCTCGCAATGCTTGAAACCAAGATGGCTGGTGGAAAGATTAAGAAGCCAGAACGTAAGTGGAACCCTAATGTTAAGTTGAACAACATCGACTTGATTGAAAAGGCCACTGGTAAGAAGATCAACCTGGTTAAGAACGAACAAAGCTTACCAATGAGTAAGAAGCGTAAGGAACACTATGAGAAGGATGTTGACTAATGACTGATAAACGGATGGATTATTCTTCGGAAATCGATAAGCTAAAGTATTCATCGACGGAGCGCGTATTTGAAGGCGTGATTACCGAAGTTAATGATGTTAGTGTTAAAATCGACTTCAAAGGACGGATGGGGAAGATGGATATTCCACGTCGTCTCCTGATTACGGAGTATGATCCAAAAGTTGGTGAAGAGGTCGGCTGGTTAATGTCTTATCCAGAAGTTCTTGACACTGAAGCAAACCAAAAGTACTTAGGCGCGCTTCATGAATACAAAAAACGAATGGCTGCAATTGCCAAAGAGAAAGGAAGGAAACAGGAATGAGCTTATTAAAAATTGATGGCTTACAATCCGAAGTCTTCGTTCCGATTACGCCAAAGCCGGTTTTCGCTAAAGTAACGAAGCCGCTTAAGGACATGAAGATTGCGATTGTTACTGCCGCTGGTGTTCATTTGAAGAAAGATAAGCCTTTCAACCTGGCCGGTGATACTAGTTACCGGGTTGTCCCAAGCACTGCTAAGGACGACGAGTTGATGGTTTCACACGGTGGTTACGATAACACCGATGTTAACAAGGACATCAACTGCATGTTCCCAATTGATCGTTTACGTGAACTTGCTGATGAAGGCTTCATCGGTTCACTTGCTCCAAACTTCTATACTTGTATGGGTGGTGGTGGAGACGTTAAGGTCTTCACTGAAAAGACTGGTCCTGCAATTGCCAAGAAGGTTAAAGAGGAAGGCGTCGATGGCGTTATTCTGACTGCTGGTTGAGGTACCTGCCACAGAACTGCCGTGATCGTGCAGCGAGCTATTGAATCTCTAGGGATTCCTACTATTATCATTGCAGCGTTACCTCCAGTAGTACGTCAGCAAGGTACGCCACGTGCCGTTGCTCCTCGTGTACCAATGGGTGCCAATGCCGGCGAACCAAACAACGTGGAGATGCAAACGGGCATCGTAAAAGATACGTTGAAACAACTGGTGGAAATTGACCAACCTGGCAAGATCGTACCACTTCCGTACGAGTATGTTGCCGATATTTAACCTCAAATAAGGCTAATATAAGGCGCGGCTATATGAGTTTTTGTATGGCCGCGCCTTATTTAGAAAGAGGGAAAACCTATGGAAGACGATATCTTGAAAATTAAGTCCTTTGATGTTCAGGATGTTACTTTTGGTGACGAGTATCGATTTAATGCTGGTCACCTCACAATCCCTCAGCAGATTCATGAAGAACTGCCTTCGTTTTATGACTCAATTAAGATTCGAATAATTCGTCCTCACCATCTGGACGTTCCGGTTAACTCCATTATGGATGTTGTTCCCATTTCGACTAAGGTACTTGGTAGCTTAGGTAATGGGCTAACCCATACCTTAACCGGTGTTGAGATGATCATTACGGGCGCTGATGTCACTGGTAAACAGCTCCATGATTTTGGCTCTTCGGATGGGATCTTGAAGGACCAAATTAAATTAGGGATGGCTGGAACACCAGGCCCAGATGATTACATTATTTCTTTTGACGTTTTACTTGGCGCCAAATATGAATATAGTCGTGAACTATTTACTGATATTTTTAAATATGCGGATGACTACCTGCAACCACTCAGAAAACTCATGAAGATGATTGATGGGCGGGAAGCAAGTGAGACGCACGAATACCATAATTATCCAAACCAAGGAAAGGGTAAGCCCAATGTTGTGATTGTTAAACAAGTGGCTGGGCAAGGGGCAATGTATGATAACCTCTTGTTCCCCACTGAGCCTAGTGGAATGCACGGGGGCGAATCGATCATTGATATGGACAACTTTCCGGTGCTATTAACACCAAACGAATACCGTGATGGTGCAATTCACGCAATGGTTTAGAAGGGGTGATTATCTATGGGTGTCGGTCCATCGACAAAGGAAACGACGCTTCACCACTTTCGCGATCCCCTAGTACAGGTTTTTGGCAGCGATCCTGATATCAACCTTCAGGGAATAGTAGTTGTCGGAACCCCGCAAGATAATACCTTAAAACACTTAGTTGGCCAACGAACCGCTAAGTGGCTCAAGGGGATGGGAACTCATGGAGCCGTTATTTCGGCAGACGGCTGGGGAAACTCGGACGTTGATTTTATGAATACCATGTCGGCGATCGGTGATGAAGGTATTTCGATTGTTGGCTTAAAATTTATTGGTAAACAGGCGACCTTTGTAGTCAGCAACGACTATACGAAATATGTTTTGGACATAAATAAGTCTGCTCAAGGGATAGAAACCACAGTTGTTGGCGAGAACAACCTTGATTTGCATGACGCAAATAAGGCTCTCGGTTTACTGAAGCTCAAGATGCGAGCGGATGGAAATGAATAGACGGGAGGTATATAAAGATGAAGTTTAACAGAATGCTGAGTGTTATTGACTCACACACCGCTGGTGAAGCCGCACGGATCGTAATTGGTGGTATTCCAAAGCTGGAAGGGGATACGATTGCTGAAGAAAAGCAATACCTCATTGACCACCATGACGATTTGCGGAAAGCTATTATGCTCGAACCACGGGGCCACAGTGAAATGTTCGGTGCCTTCTTAGTACCGGCAAAGAACCCCGAGGCTGATTTTGGAATTATCTTTATGGATACTGGTGGCTACCTTAACATGTGTGGTCATAACACAATTGCTGCAGTAACAGCGATTGTTGAAAACGGAATGGTTGACGTTAAGGAAAGTGACCGTGAGAAGCAAGTTGTCCTTGAAGCTCCAGCTGGAATTATTCGGGCAACGGCTCACATGTCAGAACCATTCGTTGTTGACAGTGTTTCTTTCCAAAACGTACCAGCATTCTTGTACAAGAAAGATGTCACAATTGATGTTCCTGATCTGGGTAAGATCACATTGGATGTATCATTTGGTGGTAGTTTCTTTGCAATCTTACCAGTTGCTGAAGTCAAGGAAAAGATTGCTCCAGAAAACTCATCTAAGTTGGCAGAAATTGGGATGAAGATCCTGCACGCTGCCAATGACCAAATCAAGGTTCAACACCCAACAATGCCATACATCAATACCATTGACCTGGTTGAAATGTACGGTGACCCTAAGTCTGAAGACGCGACGATGCAAAACGTTGTTGTCTTTGGTGACGGACAGGTTGACCGCTCACCATGTGGGACAGGGACGAGTGCCAAGATGGCTACCCTGTATGCCAAGGGTGAACTAGGCCTGAACGAAAAGTTTGTTTACGAAAGTATCTTACAAACTAAATTTGTTGGTAGAGTTCTGAAGGAAACGACAATAGGAGACCAAAAGGCCGTTATTCCAGAAGTTACTGGTTCTGCATATATTACCGGCTTTAATACCTTACTATTTGATCCGCATGATCCTCTATCAGGAGGTTTTAACCTCAAATAAATCAATTAGGAGGTATTAGCATATGAACGGTACACTTATTGTCCGGGTCATTTTGACCATCATGTTAATTTACATCGTGATCATCTTTGGGCGGGACCTAATTGTTAACCGCAAGAAGATCAACGATGGGAACTGGATTGTTACAGGGATTATTGGTTTCATTACCAACTTCTTTGATACACTGGGAATTGGTTCTTATGCACCAACGACGATGTTCCTGAAACTGACCCACTCATTAAAAAATGATAAGTTACTACCAGGGACGTTAACGGTTGCATGTTCTATTCCAGTCCTGGTGGAAGCCTTCCTGTACACCGGTACAGTTAAGGTTGAGAGTACTACCTTACTGGTAATGGTAGTTGCAGCTATTCTTGGTTCCTGGTTAGGTGCCAGAGTTGTTTCTAAACTTGATGAAAAGAAGATTCAGGTTGTTATGGGGATTGCCCTAGCGATCACCGCGGTCCTGATGATTCTATCAGTTACGGGTGTAACGGCAGCCCTTGGTGCTGGTAACACGGCGATGGGAATTCATGGTTGGAAACTCTGGGTTGCGGCTATTGTTAACTTCATCCTGGGGGCCTTAATGACGGCCGGAATCGGTCTGTATGCACCATGTTTGGCACTGGTTTACCTGATGGGGATGAACCCACTGGTAACCTTCCCAATCATGATGGCTTCATGTGCGGCACTGATGCCAGTTGCTGCTCACACCTTCATTAAGAATGATGACTACGCACGGGTACCATCAATTGCGATTACAATTTGTGGTTGCCTTGGTGTTTACATTGCATACACCTTCGTTAAGAGTATGAATGTTAAGATGTTAACTTGGCTGGTTATCATTGTTATGATCTACACTTCAATCCTGATGTTGGTTGAAGGTATTCGGAAGTTCAAGGCCCAAAACAAGGCCTAACTGCCTAAGCACATATTCTAATCTTGGCCATGGGGGGTTACCCCATGGTCAATACATAGGCTTGAATAAGCCTTAATTAAAAACTTAAGGAGTGAGATGAAGGATGGCATCAGCTAATGATGACTTTTTAACCGTGTGTGGTGGTTGCAATGCCAAAATTGGTGCCGGTAACCTTGCAGCAATTCTAAAATCGTTACCGCGGCCGAAGCAAAGCGACCGGTTGTTAGTCGGATATAATTCGGATGATGATGCGGCAGTTTATCGGATTGATGATAATACCGCCATTATCCAAACCCTTGACTTCTTCCCATCAATGGTTACTGACCCGTACTTATTTGGACAAATTGCAGCGACGAATGCATTATCAGACGTCTTTGCAATGGGTGGTGACGTGGTGACCTGTCTCAATATTGTTTGCTTCCCGGAAGATAGTAACATGCAGGTCTTGGAAAAGATCTTAAAGGGTGGTGCCGAAAAGGTTAAAGAGGCCGGTGGAATTCTGGCGGGTGGTCACTCAATTCATGACCACCGTCCTAAGTACGGCCTTTCAGTAATGGGTAAGGTTGCGCCAGATAAAATTTTGCGTAATGACCAAGTTAAAGATGGTGACGTGCTCATTTTGACGAAGCCTTTAGGTGTTGGAATGGTAGTCTCCGCATATAATGCTAAGCAAGTTGGTGAAGAGGCTTATCAAGCTGCGATTACTTCAATGACGACCCTTAACAAGTATGCTGCTGACATCATGCGGGAATACCCAGTTGACTCATGTACTGACATTACTGGTTTCGGTCTGGCTGGTCACCTGACTGAAATGTTGCATGGTGAATACCAGGCTACTTTGACCGCGGAAAATATTCCAATGATTCCAGAAGCCTACGAATGTGGTAGTAACTTCCTAACCACTGCTGGTGGTCAGCGGAACCGTGACTTCCTCGGCAATCGTATCAAGATGACCTTTGATGACTATGCCCTAGAAGAAGTACTGTTTGATCCACAAACTTCTGGTGGATTGTTAATTGCGGTACAACCAAAGTATGCTGATGAGATGATGGCTAAATTGTCGAAGCTGACAACGAAGCCCGCAATTATTGGTAAAGTTACTAAGAAGGATCCAGCGGACCCAGCAGAAATTATCGTGGATTAAATATAAAAAGGAGATCGTTAGTTATGGAAACAGTTGACGCAATGGGTAAGGCTTGTCCAGCACCAAATATTATGACCCGGCGGGCATTACGTGATAATGACGAGGTCGTCACCCGCGTAAGTGAAAAGATTGCGACCGAAAATATTTCTAAGATGGCTAAACAACTAGGCTATCATGTTTCGGTTGACCAAAAGGGTGACCATGAATGGGCAGTGACCGTTAAGAAGCAAGGTAAGACGTCCGCCACGACCACAACACCAACTGCTTGTGATGCTGCTATCAGTGCCTCCGTTATTGATGATGGTAATGACCAACAGCGGATTGAACCAGCGGCTTACAACAGTATTCGTCTTTCAGATGGTTACATTGTTGTTCTTAACTCAGATGAAGTTGGCCGTGGTGATGCTACCCTGGGTAAGCAATTAACGAAGAGCTTTATTTCCTCACTGACGGAACAAGATGTCCTGCCTGAATACATTCTGATGTACAACAGCGGTGTTAAGTTAGCTATGAAGGACTCAGATACGGTTGAAGACCTCCAAGCCCTTGAAAAGCTGGGTGTTAAGGTCATGGAATGTGGAATCTGTGTCAACTTCTTTGACATCAAGGACCAACTTGGTGTAGGTTCCATTACCAACATGTTCCGCATCACGGAATTAATGCGGACTGCTCACCGGGTTGTCAAGCCTTGCTAGTAGGGTGATTAACCGTGCATATGGAATACGGATTAGTTGTCTTTGATTCTACTCATGAGGCAATTAAGACAGAGACGTTAGCGAAAAGTAACCAATTTCATGCACGTCTGATCGGTACACCAGGCCAAATTGTGGCCGGCTGTGGCTTAAGCCTACGATTTGACTTAGCCGATACGGATCGACTGCGCAAGTTACTAGATGAAAATAATGTTAGTTACAAGGGCTTTTACCATGCCCTTCGTGACGGAATTAAGAGTAGCTATACGGTGATTGAATAAAAGAAAGCGGGATTATTGAATCATGGATTATATTGTTACTGCAACTGCAGGACATGTCGACCATGGCAAAACAACCCTCATCAAGCGTCTAACAGGGACCGATACCGATACTGCTCCGGAAGAAAAAAAGCGGGGTCTAACGATTAACTTAGGCTTCGCTTATTTTGATTTACCGAGCAAAAAGCGGATTGCGTTTGTGGATGTGCCAGGTCATGAGAAGTTTTTGAAAAATATGATTTCCGGATTAACGGGAATTGATATGGCACTATTAGTAGTCGACGCTGGTGAAGGAGTAATGCCTCAAACCGAGGAGCATGCCGAAATACTTACTTTACTGGGAATTAAGAATTTTGTGATCGCGGTGACTAAGGCGGACTCCGTGGATCCTGAGATGTGCCAGCTCACCATCGATGATATTCGCGAACACTTCAAGGATACACCACTGGCAGATGCCCCCTTAGTAGTTACGGATGCAGTTACCGGTCGAGGAATCGACGACCTAATTAAGGTAATGGATAAGGTGGCCAGCAAGGTTCAAAAACACCGGCCAGGGACTGATCCGCGGCTAAATATTGACCGGGTATTTACAATTAAGGGGCATGGAACGGTGGTTACCGGAACCCTAATTGACGGTTCGATTAAGCTGGGGGATAGTCTAGTTGTTTATCCTGACCAATTACCGGTCCGGGTAAAAAATATTCAGGTTAACGATGCGGACCAACCGGTTGCTGAACCTGACCACCGGGTAGCATTAAACCTGGATGTGAAGGCCAGTGCACTTCACAAGGGTGATGTGGTCACGACAGAGGGTAATGTTGCACCTAGTAAGTTATTAGATGTGGAACTACAGATGTTGCCAGCAGTTCCAGCGTTAAAACTAAATGAACGTTTCCGTCTCTACATTGGGTCGGTCGAGGTCTTTGGCCGCATCTATCCTATGGGAGAAGATACGATCAAGAGCGGTACTAAGTGTCTTGCACAGTTACGGTTAGAAGAACCCGTAGCGGTTAAGAATGGTGATCGTTTTATCATTCGGACGTATTCACCAATGGTTACCGTTGCCGGTGGTCGCGTACTATCTGCCAATGCTAAGTACCATTCGCGGAATAACGAGTCGATTATTAAGACCCTCCAAATTCGTGCCAGTGGTGACCAGTCGGCAATTATTCTGGATTACCTTACAAATTCGGGGGTTGAAGCGGCAACCACGGCGACCCTGGCGAGCCTCTTGGATATTGATGATGATAGTGCTACTAAGCTACTGACCAGTCTAGTGGCCGCACACCGCCTGATTAAGCTGGGTAATTATTATTTGACGGAGCCACAATTGCAGCATATCCAGGAGCGCGTTGTAACCTATTTACGGAAGTCACAAGCGGCTAACCCATTGAAGGCCGGGCTACCAAGGCCGGAAGTAATTTCGCAAATTAATGATTGGTTAAGTCTGTCGCTAGGAAGTGAGGTATTTGACCACTTACTAGCGGACGGTGTGATAAAGGTAACTAATAATTTAGTAGCGACAAGTGACTTTACTGTCCAACTAACGCCTAAACAAGCCCAGCTGAAGGCCGCCTTGCTTAAGAAGATGACGACGGCTGATTTAACACCATTTAAAGTAACTGACTTGGTAATTGATGATCAGGACCCCGCCCCAATTTTGGCGGCGTTCGATGGGCAGGACTTTATCGGCCTTGGTGATGGCTATTACTTTGCACAGCCGGTCTACCAACGGGTGGTTACGAAAGTGGTTGAATACTTAAAAAAGCATCCAGAAGGGATCGACCTCAGTGGCTATCGTGACCTAACGGCAAGTTCCCGAAAGTATGCCATGATGGTTTTGGAACGGTTAGATAAGGATGGTATTACTAAACGACTCAATCGACTACATGTCTTGAATTCATAAGGGTGAGATAAATGATTTATTTAGATAATGGTGCAACGACAGTTCAAAAGCCACAAGCAGTTGCCAAGGCCGTTTTTAAGGTACTGAGTAGTGGGCAGTATGGTAACCCCTCCCGAGGGGCCTATCCAATTGCGGTTAATGCCAACGAGGTGGTGTACCAGACGCGCCAAAAGGTCGCACAACTATTTAACGTTCCGGATAGTTCGCTAGTTGTGTTCACTAAGAACGTTACCGAAGCATTAAATAACGTTATTAAGGGTTATCTAAAGTCAGGGGATGACGTGATTGCAACGGACTATGACCATAACTCTGTAATTCGGCCGATCTATCAGCTGGAGTCTCGGGGGGTTACCCATAGCTTCCTACCACTGGACCCGGCCACTAACCTCGTCGATCTCGCGGCCCTGGAAAAAACTATTAAGCCGAATACTAAGATGATGGTTTGTACGCACGCGTCCAATGTGATTGGCAATACAGTTGATTTAAAGCGAGTTGTTGAAATTTGTCACCGTCACCACGTCATCGTAGTAGTGGATGCAGCGCAGACGGCTGGGGTACTACCAATTGATATGCAAGAACTCGGCATTGACGTACTATGCTTTACTGGTCATAAGTCACTTTATGGTCCAGAAGGGACCGGGGGAATTTGTTTCCAGCGTGATCTTCCGGTTGAACCATTAATTTCTGGTGGTAGTGGCATTGACTCATTTAATCCGGCAATGCCTAACCGTCTTCCAGAGCGTTTGGAAGGTGGAACGATTAACGTCCCAGGAATTGCCGGCCTGGGTGCAGGAATTGACTATTTACAAGAACATGACCTTCAAGCAATGGGTGAAAAGACCATTGCCCTGGCAGATGAATTTGCTAAGCGGATCCAACAGAATGAAAATGTTGAGATCTATACTAACCTTGCGGCACCACACGTCGGTACCATTGGCTTAAATATTAAGGGGCTCAACTCAGCTGATGTAAGTGCCTACCTAACCGAGCAGGGGATCGCTACCCGTTCGGGAGCCCATTGTGCACCGCTGATTCACCGTGCCCTAGGAACGGTTGAGCAGGGGATTGTGCGCTTCTCCTTCTGTTCGTTTAACACGATGGATGATGTTGAAGCGGCTAGTGCAGCGATTAATGAAATTGCAAAGATGGCAGGTGAAGACCGTGGAGAATAAGCAAACGCAGGTAGAGCTATTACGTCAGATTCCGGCAGTCAATGACCTAATCCAGGACGATCAGATTCAACAACTGATTGCGGCCAATGGTGACCGGGAAATAAAAAAGGTGATTGACCAGGTACTGAATACACTTCGTCAGCAGATCCTGGCTGGTCAACTAACTAAGGTCAGTTTGGACCAGGTAGTCAAGCTGGTACTGAAACAAACCCGACTTGACAACCAGCTTTCCCTCAGACCGGTAATTAACGGAACCGGGGTTATTTTGCATACCAACTTAGGCCGGTCGCTGTTAAGCCCAGCAATCAAGGATTACCTGAACCAAATCATGTTTTCCTACTCTAACCTGGAATATAAGTTGGCAGCTAAAAAGCGGGGGTTACGGTACCACCACATTGAAAAGCTGCTGTGTGAACTGACCGGGGCCGAAGACGCCTTAGTGGTAAATAATAACGCAGCTGCTGTAATGCTTACCCTGGATACATTGGTGCCCAATAAGGAAGTAATCGTGTCGCGTGGTGAGCTGGTCGAAATCGGGGGTTCCTTCCGGGTACCAGAAATAATTACTAAGGGTGGTGGTACCCTTCGTGAAGTGGGGACCACTAATAAGACCCACCTGCGTGACTATAAGGAAGCTATTACCGAAGAAACCGGCGCAATTTTAAAGGTTCATACCAGTAACTACCGGATCATTGGATTTACCGAAAAGCCCGATCCGGCTGACCTGCAACGCCTAGCCCATGAGGCCGGTATCCCAATGATCAATGACCTAGGTAGTGGCCTCTTAATCGACCTCAGTAAGTATGGCCTACCCCGTGAACCACTTATTCAAGAGGCAGTGGCAACTAGTGATATCGTTACCTTCTCTGGTGATAAGCTCCTCGGCGGTCCCCAGGCTGGGGTCATCGCTGGGAAACGGCAATTGATTGAACAAATTAAGCATAATCAACTCCTCCGGGCTCTCCGGGTAGATAAGATGACCCTGGCGGCCCTAGCGGCAACCCTACAGTTTTACCGTAATCCAACGGCTGCAATTAAGCAGATCCCAACCTTACGAATGATCACCGTTAGTTCCGCGACCCTGGCAACCCGTGCACAGCAGCTGGCAAATAAGCTAGCGGTGCTTCCTAACGTTAAGGTAACCGTCCAAAAGGGAAGCTCACAGGTAGGCGGTGGTTCTTTCCCTGGCTATGAATTACCGACATCATTAGTTTGCCTTACGTTTACTGGCCGGTATTCAGCAACCAAGATGGAAGAATTATTGCGGACGGGAGAACCACCGATTATTGCCCGACTTGAGCATGACCAAATCATCTTCGACGTTCGTACCCTTCAGGCGGGGGATGGCGATAAGATCTGTACCCGAATTAGCGAATTAATGAAGGAAAATTAACCGTATTTGGCGGCCGATTAATATTGCGTTATTATTGTTACTGCCTTTCCGTCGGGAGGGTGGTATAATTATGAAGCTAGACCAAAGTATTAAAAGAAGAGGTAGCTTTTCAATGAAGATGAAGTTAGCCGAGATTGCTAAGGCAATTGACGCGCAAAATGAAATTGAACAATGGAAAGAGATAGAGGTGACTAGCGTTTCCTTTGATAGTCGCCATCTTGAGCAAGGAGCACTCTTTATCCCCCTCCAAGGGGCTCATGACGGTCATCAGTATGTTGAGACTGCTTTTGCTAACGGTGCGGCAGCTTCACTATGGGCCAGTGACCACTCATTAACAGATCACCACCACCCGCTATTAGTTGTTGATGACCCCCTAAAGGCTCTTCAACAGCTTGGTAAGTACTACCTGCGGAAGATTAACCCGATCGTGGTGGCAGTAACTGGTAGTAACGGTAAAACGACGACTAAGGATATGATTGCATCAATCCTCAGTACGCAGTTAAACGTGACTAAGACCTATGCTAACTTTAATAACGAAATTGGCGTTCCCGTTACCCTATTAAATATGGAATCCAATACCGAAGTGGTAGTTGTTGAAATGGGGATGGACCGGTTTGGCCAGCTTGACTTCCTCAGTAAGCTAGTTAGCCCTGATATTGCCGTGATCACGATGATCGGCGAAGCGCATATCGAATTCTTTGGTACCCGTGACCGGATTGCCGATGCTAAAATGGAGATTACCAATGGTCTCAAAGAGGACGGGGTCCTTGTTTATAACGGGGATGAACCGTTACTAAATGACCGGGTTAAGGACCTGCCACAACAAACAGTTCGTTTTGGCCGGCAACTGACCGATGATCTTTATGCTACTAGCGTTAACGATGGTTCCCGTTCAATTGAATTCACGGTTAACGAATGGCCGGATGAGGAGTTCACTATCCCAATGGTCGGTGAGTACAACGTTAATAATGCCTTAGCGGCAATGGCGGTTGGTAAGCGACTCCACATTAGTCCTGCCCATATGAAGGCGGCGCTCGCCAATGTAGAACTGACCGAAAACCGGGCAGAGTGGTTTAAGAGTAAAAGTGGTGCACAGGTTTTGAGTGACGTCTACAACTCGAACCCGACCGCGGCTAAGCAGGTCTTAAAGACCATTAGCGAAATCCCTACTAACGGCAAACGGATCGCTGTCTTAGGGGATATGCTAGAATTAGGGGATGCAGCACCGCGTCTGCATGCTAGTCTAGCCAGTCAGATTAACCCACAAAAGATTCAAGCAGTCTACTTAGTGGGGCCGGAAATGGTTCATTTACGGGACCAGCTTATCCAAGACCAGTACCCGGCTGCGGCAATCCACTATTACCAAACCGATCAATTAGAGCAGTTAAGTACGGATTTAAATGCAACTCTGACCGCCGATGACATGGTTCTTTTGAAGGCTAGTCACGGTATTCATTTGGAAAAGGTCCTAGCAGCAATTAAAGAACAATAAAGTTTAATTACCAGCCGGTATGGTGGAATTCCACCAACCGACTGGTCATTTTTAGGAGGAAAATTTTTGAAGTTTAGCGAATTAGGTTTATCGCAGAGCCTGCTAAAGGCAATTAAGCGGAGTGGCTATGAAGAGGCCACCCCAATTCAGGAACAGACAATTCCCATGGTATTAAAGGGCCAGGACGTAATCGGCCAGGCACAAACCGGGACCGGGAAGACGGCAGCGTTTGGCCTTCCCATTATTGAGCATGTTGATACCGACAATCCCAACATTCAGGCGATTATTATTTCGCCGACCCGGGAATTAGCCATTCAAACACAAGAAGAGCTGTACCGGCTCGGTAAGGACAAGTATGTTCGGGTGCAAGTAGTTTACGGTGGTGCGGATATTCGGCGGCAAATTAAGAGTCTGAAACACCATCCCCAAATCTTAGTGGGAACACCCGGACGGTTACGAGACCACTTACGCCGGCACACAGTTAAGTTGGATCATATCCAGACCCTGGTCTTGGATGAGGCCGATGAAATGCTCAACATGGGCTTCTTGGATGATATTGAAGCCATCATCAAGGAAACCCCCGCGCAGCGCCAAACCCTACTGTTTTCCGCAACGATGCCACCGGAGATCAAAAAGATCGGTGAGCAGTTTATGACTAACCCGGAAACCGTCCGGATTAAGGCCAAGGAGCTGACAACCGACCTGGTTGACCAATATTACGTCCGGGCGCGGGACTACGAGAAGTTTGATATTATGACGCGGTTAATTGACGTTCAGGATCCAGACCTAACGATTGTCTTTGGACGGACAAAGCGGCGGGTTGATGAGCTATCTAAGGGCCTGATTGCCCGTGGTTATAACGCTGCCGGTATTCATGGTGACCTGACCCAAGAACGGCGGACCAAGATCATGAAGAAGTTTAAAAATGGTGACTTGGATATCTTAGTCGCAACTGATGTGGCGGCCCGGGGACTAGACATTTCAGGGGTTACCCATGTTTATAATTACGATATCCCTTCAGATCCAGATAGCTATGTCCACCGGATTGGCCGGACGGGCCGGGCTGGACACCACGGAACCTCCTTAACGTTTGTAACGCCAAATGAGATGGAGTACCTTCATGAAATTGAGAAGTTAACCCGGGTACGGATGCTACCGCTAAAGCCACCGTCGGCCGAGGAAGCCTTCAAAGGACAAGTAGCGAGCGCCTTTAATGATATCGATGAGTTGATCGCTCAGGACTCCACCGATCGTTACCGGGAGGCGGCGGAACAACTGCTGGAGACCCATAATGCGGTTGACCTAGTAGCAGCCCTGCTAAATGATATGACGAAGGAGGCTGCTAGTGAAGTACCCGTTAAGATAACCCCTGAACGGCCATTACCACGGCGCCACCGGGGAAGTAAGCGGAATGACTACCATGGTGGCAACCACTACCGTCACCATAATGGTCACCGGCGAAACAATAACTATCGTGGACATGGTGGTCACCGCCGTGATAACCACGGACGGAGTCATTCTAGTCGGCATGCCTTTAACATTCGGCACCGTCAGGAAGACTAGTTAGCATAAAAAAAGGCCGTGACTTAATTCTGTTCGACAGGTTAAAAGTCATCGGCTTGATACATAAACGGCCGCAAGCATTCGAGTTTTCCGAATGCTTGCGGCCGTTTATGCTTATGGGGACATGATTACGAAGCCGATCATGTTCCCTTTTGATTATTTATTCAGTTGGTGTTCCTTAAACTGCTGTAGGTTAGCAGGGGTGGGGTTCAACTTTTGCCACTTAGTAGTTAAGAATTGGTCGCTCAACCGGTAGTGTGGTGCTGGCTGCGACTTTTCAATAAAGTGACTGCTAGTTTGATCAAACTTGACCCAACCAGCCCAACCAATATGGATGGTATCTTCCATAAATGAAGTTTTACCACCATCGTGTGATAGGTCAAGGACATGGTTAAAGCCCTGTTCACGTAGTTGGAACTTAATCTTTTCCACTGAACGGTAGTACATTGACATGTTTAGGCCAGTGAACTTTTCCCACTTAGCATTAACCGGTGGGATAACAAATAAGACATTGGAATTGGTATTCTTAAACTGATTTAAGACCACCTGCAGATCACCATATTCCGGCGAGGAGGTATAGTTGATCTTCTTTTGAGTTCCTGCCAGATGTTTCTCGTTCGGCTTAATTCGCTTTGTGTAGAAACTATTCTTAACCCGGAAACGGTTGTTAGTAGTATCGTGCTCACCCGTCTTAACAGCGTCGTGGTAGAGGGCGTCGTAATTGTACTTCTTAGGTAGTTTTTGGATGTTGGGCAGGATGTACCTTTGGTAATTCTGGTTAATCTGGAATTCAGAGAAAAGGGCATCCTCATGTTCAAGCATCTTCACCCGGGTATTGATGACCAGCCGGTCCCAACGATTAAGGGAGTGACCAGCGGCAATCTTACGGGCAGCGGCCCCAACCGTACCATCAGTACCGATTAAACTCAGTAAACGACGGGCTGTATAGCGGTCGTAGGGGGAGTTCGGGTTGGCTTTTTGCAGCCAGGTTAAGTTGGCAAACGAGCCGTTGTAATACTTAAAGGCGGGTGCCATCACCCCTTGCTTGGTAAACCATTGTGGGGAGATGATGTAGACAGCTTTTTGGTCCTTCATCTCATTTTCCATTGAGTTAATGTTAAAAAACTGTGGTAATGACTGGGTGCCCCGTGACCCAAACAGGAAGGGGGTGTAGTTGTGATAACGTGCTGCCATCACTGATGGGTGGTAGCGATCCATCCGGCGTAACTCACTCGAGCCAAAGAAGGGGACGAAGTTAACGTGGCGGTCGCGCAAAGCCTGCTTTTTAATCGATTGATTCTTAAAAACAATGGGACTCAGCGAAACCGCAGCCTGTTTTTCTATCTGGGTACTGTGCCGGCCCTTAATTGGCAAGGAAAAGAGTACTAGTACCAAGACAAACGCCAGAATAACGGGGCCAAAAATTGACCACAGTTTCCGGCCATTATGCATTTTGAAGCTCCTTTACCCGTTGTTCAATCTTTTCCACCGTGTTCCATTGGCTCCGGTCAAATTCAGAAACCGGAACTTGGACCCCAAATTGATCTTGTAAACCAAGTAAAAGGCTAACCGTTGCCATCGAGTCGAGAAGACCACTGGTAAACAGGTCTTGGGAAGCATCACTGAAGTCAGCAGCGTCACGGCCAGTAGCATCGGCTAAAATGTTAATAATTTGTTCTTGCATAATAATATTCCTCCTAAAAAATGGTTGGTGGCTAGTTAAAGAAGTAGGTATTTAAGAAACCACTGAAAATCAAAAAGGTAAACATAACAAAGTTAAAGGTAATAAAAATAGCGATTCCGGTAGTAAGCCGGTTATGCGGTAGGTTAGGTAAGTGCTTCCGCTTGTAACGGAGCCACCAATCGTTGACTACCAAGGCAATCCCATGCAGAAAACCGTACAGGATGTAATACCAGGTAATCCCGTGCCAAAAGCCCATCAACACCATGTTAAGCATGTAGGCAGTGGATGACAAGGCATTCCGGTTTTTAAACCACCGCTTTTTGGTGGCCATGAAAACGAACCGCATGAAGATGTAGTCCCGGAACCAGAAGGACAGGCTGATGTGCCAGCGGTTCCAGAATTCCTTGATATTCTTTGACTTAAATGGCTGCTTAAAGTTCATTGGCGTCTTCACACCCATGAAGTATGAAATGGCCACGGCGAAAAGTGAGTAACCAGCAAAGTCGAAGAAGAGGTAGAAACCGTACGTGTACATTACCCCGAGCATATGCCAGGTAAAGGGACTATTGTCCATCAGGGCAAGGCGTTCGAAAAACGGGTAGAAATGTTGGCCAAAGAAGTAGCCAATCACGAACTTGTACAAAAAGCCGAGGAACAAGTAGAAGATCCCCTTGCTGACCAGGCTTAAGTATTCGTCACGCGCGGGAACTTTTTGGTAGTCCTTTTCAAAGCGCCGGTAACGGTCAATTGGTCCGGAAGTAATCGTGGGCATAAATAGGATGAAGCGGATAAACTTCCAGGGGGAAATTTCCTTAACCATCCCATCACGGGTTTCGATCACGGTACCCACCGCCCGGAAAGTTAGGTAGGAAATCCCGAGGAAACCTAATAGTGAGTTATGGCCAACCATTGTTGGCGAGAGTTTAACGATCACCAGGGGGAGAATTGACAGCCCCGAAATAAGGTAAAAGATTCCGGCCGCGTTTTGCTGTTTGCGGTAGTGACTATAAAACATTACTAAGATGGTTTCATAAATCACATAGCAGATCAAAGAAATTCCCTGCTGCCAGCTGTTACCATCAAACATCAAGAAGATGAAGATGAAACTAATTAATACTTCATACCAGCTAAAACGTTTGCCAAAGTAAAGGCCAATCCCCAGCGGTAAAATGGCAAGGATTAAGTAGAAAAAGTAGACTGGGGTTCCGTAGGCACTAAAGTTCGGTAGGCTAGAAATCCAATTAACCATTACTGGTTAACCTCTTTAATCATTTGCTTAACTGCAATCTTGCCGTTTGCAGACATCGGGAAGCTTTCCCGGTAAACAAATTGAGTAGGCATCATGTATGGCATGATGAGGTCCTTTAGGCTTTCCCGAATCTTTTGGGTCCGGTCGTTTTCACTATCGGTTGTTTCCTTTGGAATTACGGCAGCAATCAGGTGGGCAACCTTACCATCCCGGTTGTACTTCGGTAGGGCGACCGCCTGTTTGATCAGGGGACTCTTCTCTAGACTGGCCCGGACCTCGTCAAGTTCAATCCGGAAACCATGTAACTTAATCTGAAAATCCATCCGTCCCTTATGGTGCAGCAACCCATCCTCGTCCAGGATACCGGCATCACCGGTTCGGTAGGCGTGCTGGCCGTTGAGGGTGAAGAAGGCCTGCGCGGTCTTTTGCGGGTTATTCATGTAACCCTGTGCTACGCTGTCACCAGCAATAATGATTTCACCCTGTTGGCCGGGCGTGGTTAGTTGTTGGTCGCCGTTCCAAATTGACAGTTCGATTCCTGGTTTAGCATAACCAACGGGAAGGCGGTCACTGTTAGCGAGAATCTCAGGGGTAATTTCTACTCCCGAAACGGCGACCGTTGCTTCGGTCGGCCCATAGGTATTAAAGATATGGGCGTGTGGGAAACGCTGGTGCAGGTTCTTAGCCGTTTTAACGGTTAATTCCTCACCACAAAAGAGAAAATGGGTCAGTCCAGGCATTTGTTGTTCATTAAAGGCCGGACTCAGCATTAACATGTCAACGAACGACGGGGTACCAACGAAGACATTTAAGTCTAGCTTTGGCAAGGCAGTGAAGAGCTGGCCAAAGTTTTCAACGACCGCATGCGGGATGGCCTTAACCGTGCTTCCACTCATGAGGGCGGGGTAAAGGAACATGTTAGAAAGGTCAAACGAGTACGGTGGTTGACCTAGATAGTTGGCCCGTTGCGGTAAGTTAAAGTCGGCACCTAGCATCCAGTCGATAAAGGTCAATAAGTTGTCGTGGCTAACTTCAACCCCCTTGGGTGACCCGGTTGTTCCAGAAGTAAAAAGAACGTAGGCAAGGTCATTACCACTTACAGGGTGTTCGCTAGTTAGTGGCTGTGCATCGGCAATAACGGTTGCTAGTTGTTCCTTTGCGATTACCGGTACAGTGACCGTTAATTGGTCGCTGGGAAACGGATCGATTGCCAAAATTAAACTGGGCTTACCAGTATCAAGGATGGACTGGATCCGTGGCAGTGCCGAGTCAGATGATACTGGAATGTATGAATGACCGGTCTTGAGCGCCGCCATGAAGCTAGCAATCATTTCAACCTGATGGTCACCAAAAACTAACACTGGACTGTGCTCGGGCAATGACTGTTGGTCAAGCCAGGCTGCCAAACTATCGGCAGCAGTTTTGAGTTGTCCATAGGTGGTGTGCTTCCCCATCTCGTCATAGGCCACCTGGTCAGCGTTGGCCGTAGCGATTTGGTCGAAAGCAGTAACAATGTTCTTAATCATTTTTCTTTCTTCCTCCACGTTAGAATTCATTATAAATAAACGGTTCTTGACCTGCGCCGTAGTACCCGTATAGGTAAACTAACAGGAGAATAACGGCAAAATAAAAAACCGTCTTTAGTATGAACTTTAGTGTGGGATGATTCTTAACGCTTTTTAGGATTATGAATCACTCCTTCCGTATAAAAATTACCACGATTCACTGTAAGAATGAACTACCCAGGTTAAATTTAACCTTTTTATAATTAATTACTGGACTTACAATCAATGCTCTGGCAACATGTAAGATTATAGCTCAATCGATGGTCGGGCTAAAGTAGCAATTGGTGGTTTGATAAAACCGCGGAATGGTTGTGCGCTTACCATTGATTTTTGCTAAAATGAGAGGCAATACCAAAATGGAGAAAGTGAGTAAAAAATGATTAGTGGTCGCTTAAGAAATACCGAATACGTGATTAATTTACGGGCGTTACAGGACAACATCCAAGCACAACGGGCCGTCTTGCCAGCCGATAGTAAGATCCTGGCGGTGGTTAAGGCCAACGCCTATGGTCATGGCTTAGTGCCGGTAGCACAGGCGGCAATGCATGCCGGTGCCACTGGAGTCTGTGTGGCGATTCTTGATGAGGCGTTAGAATTGCGCGACTGTGGTGTGGATGCAATTACACTTGTTTTGGGGATCACTCCGGTTGAGGAGGCCAACGTAGCTGCTGAAGCAGGGGTTTCATTAACCGTTGGCTCATTGGACTGGTTGATTAAATACCACCAGTTTGCCCGGCAGTTTAACTGGAATAAGCCGCTAAAGGTTCACCTTGCGATTGATACGGGGATGGGGCGGATTGGCTTTACCAACGTGGCTGAATTTGACCAGGCGGTGAAGATCCTTCGTCAGTATCCTGAATTTGATTTTGAAGGGATGTTTACCCACTTTGCGACGGCGGATAGTGCGGATGCAACTTACTTTAACCGCCAATACACCCGCTGGCAGAAGTTTATTGATAGTTTGGATGAATTACCGCCATATACTCACATGGCTAACTCGGCAACCGGTCTCTGGCACCGGCAGCAAATTACGGCCAATACGGTGCGGATGGGAATTTCAATGTATGGTTATAACCCTTCTGGTAAGGAACTTACGACGGATCTGAAGCTTCAACCCGTCGGGACCTTAAAGTCCGCCATCTGTTTCGTGAAAAAGTTGCCGGCGGGTGAGTCGGTTTCATACGGTGCTACTTATACGGCCCAGCAAGATGAGTGGTTGGCGACGGTACCGATTGGGTATGCCGATGGTTATCCGCGGTGTATGACCGGCTTTAAGGTATTGGTGGATGGCCAGTATTGCCCGATTGCCGGCCGGGTTTGCATGGATCAGATGATGATCCGTCTACCAAAATACTACCCGGTCGATACACCGGTAATCTTAATGGGAAGGTCCGGAGATAAGGAGATTACAGCAGAAGACCTAGCCGAACAGGCCCAAACGATTAACTATGAAATCTTAACGAACTTTAATAACCGGATCCACCGTAGTTATCATGATTAAGGAGCAGAGGAATAGTGCGCAAGCAGGTAAAACGGGGCGAAATTTATTATGCAGATTTATCACCGGTGGTCGGTTCCGAACAGGGGGGAATCCGGCCGGTGGTAATTCTCCAAAATGATGTGGGCAACCACTATAGCCCAACGGTAATTGTTGCGGCAATTACTACCCAGGTGCAGAAAAATAATTTACCAACCCATGTACTATTAGCGAGTGATGAGACTTCATTGGCCCATAATTCGATGATTCTATTGGAGCAGGTTCGCACAATTGATAAGCAACGTTTACAAGACCGGATCGCCCAGCTAAGGGCACCGCGGATGCGCCAGGTGGACCGGGCATTAAAGGTGAGCCTCGGCCTGCACTAGTGGCGTTATAGTAAACAGGCCCCCAGCATTGGAGCTTTGCCAACGCTGGGGGCCCGTTTATTTTTAGTATTGGTGTTTAAGGTCTTCAATTTCAAGGACCGCAAAGCCCTTTTTCTTTAGCCGGTGGACAATCTTGACCATTTTATCGTGGTCCACATCGGCTGGCAGGGTAAAGAGGACTTGTTTAACCGCGGAGTGCTCAGGGTCAAAGGAGAGGACATTGACGATTTGGCAGTACCGGGTAATTTCCTTGCTGGCGGTCATTAATGAACCCCGTTCGTCGGGGGTGGTAACCGTGAGGACGTAGCTGCCGTTGTTAACGTTCCAGCCCTCCGCCAGCATCCGTAGCATGCTGTTGTGGGTTAAAATACCGTAAAATTGGTTATCCTCGTTTAAAACCGCAATGTAAGGTAAATCGCGCATGGCAAAAAAGACCGAGAAAAAGGCGGACTTGATGGAAACAAACTTGGTGGCGTTTTTTAGCAGTGACGTCACTGGAAGGGACATGTCGCCGTTCCGGGATTTGTGCCGGTAGAGGTGCATCTTGTAAATATTTCCCCGGAAGATTCGTCCGGTTTGGTCCAATACTGGTACACACCGGAAGCCCGTATCCTCCAACAGTGTTAGAGCTTCGGCGAGGGTGGCCGTTTCTGGTAAGGTCGTGAGTTTATCCTTAGTTTTAATGAGTGAACTAAAAATCATGGTGAACTTCCTCTACTTCGTAATGTTAAGTGCACTGAACATCATAACATATTTTAGGATAGTATGAGAAAAAGATGAGAATAAAATAAAGGGGCTGGGGCGGAATATTTTAGTTTGACTAGTATCTACTGTATAATAGTAAAAGTTAACGCTGGACGGGAGATTGGCCCGTGCGGCCTTTTTGTATTCGAGATTATGAAGGGATGAAAAATAAGATGAAGATGATTGTCGGCCTAGGAAATATTGGAACCCGTTATGATGAGACGCGGCACAATACCGGCTTTATGGTTGTTGACCAGTTGGCCCGTGACTACCAATTGGGTGCCTTCACCCACCTTAAACAGGAGGCCGTCGCGGTTTCCGGAATGATTGATGGTGAAAAGGTGATGCTTGTTAAACCGACTACCTTTATGAACGATTCTGGTCGTGCGGTGGGACCGTTAGTTGATTACTACCACCTTGACCTGGCCGACCTAGTAGTGGTTAACGATGACCTTGACATGCCAGTTGGTAAGGTCCGTCTGAAGACCCACGGGGCCTCAGGTGGTCATAATGGCCTGAAGAGTATTATTAACGCCCTGGGAACGAAGAACTTTAACCGGGTTAAGCTGGGAATTGACCACCCGAAGAACGGAACCGTGGTTAGCCACGTTCTCGGTCGATTTAATAAGGACGAACGCCCTAAGTTTGATGCGGCGGTGGAAGTTGCCGAGCACGCCCTTGAAGATTGGATTAAGGGCGAAGACTTTGCCCACTTGATGAATGACTATAACTAAGAATTGAGGAGGAACTAACGGACTGTGCGCTTAGTAAACTTTATTGAAAAGACAACTGAATTTAAGAGTGTTGCCCAAAATTGGCAACCGGGAAAGCGACAGTTAGTTACCGGAATTTCGGGATCGGCCCGGACGCTTTTATTAGCGAGCCTAGTACGGACACGTCAGGAACCGCTCCTAGTTGTTACCGATAGCCTCAGTCAGATGGAAGAGTTAGCGGGGGACCTCGAAAACTTATTGACCGCCGATGAGGTCTATCAATTCCCCGTGGAAGAGGTATTAGCGGCGGAGGTGGCCACCAGTTCACCTAATTATCGCTTGCAACGGGTACAGGCGTTAAACGCCCTCAATAGCCACCGCCCGGTTGTGGTGGTGACGGCCGTCTCGGGATTGCGTCGGAACATTGTGGCCCCAGACTTTTTTGCCCAGTCGACCTTAAAGATTAAGGTCGGTGGGGAACTGGACCCCGAAGAGGCCCGCAACCGCCTGAGTGCAATGGGCTACCAGCTGCAAAAGATGGTTTTACGACCGGGGGACTTTGCCATCCGGGGATCGATCATTGATATTTACGCCCTCAACACCGACAATCCGGTCCGCGTTGACCTATTTGATACCGAGGTCGACTCGTTACGTTTCTTTGATGCCAGCACGCAAAAGAGCATTGATAATCTTAAAGAAGTTGAGGTCCTGCCAGCGACGGACCTGATTTTACCGCCGGCGGAATTCCCGCGTGTTAAGGCTGGCCTGACCAAAGAGTATGACCAGTTAAAGGCAGCGTTGGCTGATGGTGACGAGGATATTAGTCAACAGGTTAATAACCGCTTTACACCACTGTTGGCGGCACTTGGTGACCGCCGTCTGCCGAGTACCATGCTTGAATTTAGCAATCTTTTGTATCCTGAGCACCATTCTTTGTTGGACTACTTATCCGCTGAGGGCGCCGTTTACCTTGATGACTTCGGCCGCCTGAAGGAGACTGCTAACCAACAAGCGGCTGAAGACCAGGGATGGTTAAAGGATAAGGTGAAGTACCACCAACTGACGACGGCTCCGCAACTCGGCAACGACCTGGACGCACTGGTTAAAAATGACCACCACGCCCAGGTCTTTGGTGCCCTGTTTAAAAAAGGCATGGGTAACCTGCGTTTTAGCCAGTTGGTAGAGCTAACTAGCCGGCCAATGCAACGCTTCTTTGGCCAAATGCCACTATTAAAGTCTGAATTACAGCGCTGGGTTGACCAGGGGCAAACGGTGGTCCTCTTGGCCGCTAACCAGGAACGGCGAAAGCAAATTGCCCAAACCTTGGTAGACTTTAATGTCCCTGCAATTGAGACCGGATTAGATGACTTAATCGTCAACCGGGTCCAACTGGTGGCGGGAAGTCTTGATAATGGCTTTGAAATGCCGGCAGCAGGACTGGTCGTAATCACTGAAGGTGAGATGTTTAAGCAGGTTAAAAAGCGGCGCCACCGTCCCCAAAAGCTGGCCAATGCGGAACGGATCAAGAGCTATACCGACCTAAAACCGGGGGATTACGTTGTCCACGTTAATCACGGAATCGGGATCTTTAGCGGGATCAAGACGATGGAAGTTGATGGTGTCCACCAGGACTACATGATTATCAACTACCGTAATAATGCCCAGATTTTCGTACCAGTAACCCAGCTAAACCTAGTTCAAAAGTATGTTTCGGCCGAATCAAAGACGCCACGTATTAACCGGTTAGGTGGGAATGAATGGGCGAAAACGAAGCGGCGGGTTGCCTCTAAAGTTGAAGACATCGCCGATGAATTGGTTGACCTTTACGCTAAACGGGAGGCCGCTAAGGGCTATGCTTTCCCTGCCGATGATTATCTACAAGACCAGTTTGATGCCAACTTTCCGTACACGGAAACGCGGGACCAGTTACGCAGTATTAAGGAAATCAAGCGGGACATGGAAAAACCACGGCCGATGGACCGGCTGCTGGTCGGCGACGTTGGCTATGGTAAGACCGAAGTAGCAATGCGGGCAATCTTTAAGGCGGTTACCGGTGGTAAGCAGGTGGCCTTCTTGGTACCAACGACGGTGTTGGCACAGCAGCACTTTGATACCTTAAGCAAACGCTTTGCTGGTTTCCCGGTTAAGATTGCGCTGATGTCACGGTTTAAGACCGGAAAGGAATTAAAGGAAACCGATGCCGGCCTAGCTGATGGCAGCATTGATATCGTTGTGGGAACCCACCGGATCCTGTCTAAGGATGTCCAGTTTAAGGACCTGGGGCTCGTCATTATCGATGAGGAACAACGCTTTGGTGTTAAGCATAAGGAACGTTTGAAGGAACTCAAGAATAACGTGGATGTCTTGACATTGACCGCTACCCCAATCCCGCGGACACTGAACATGTCAATGCTTGGGGTGCGGGACCTGTCCGTTTTAGAAACTCCGCCGGCGGGTCGTTTCCCAATTCAAACCTACGTGATGGAACAAAATGACGGGGCAATCCGTGATGGCATCATGCGAGAAATGCAACGGGGTGGCCAGGTTTACTACCTGCACAACCGGGTTAATGACATTGAAGAAACCGTCGTCAAGCTCCAGAACCTGGTGCCGGAAGCCCAGATTGGCTATATTCACGGACAGATGAGTGAAAATGAGTTGGAAACAGTCCTCTATGAGTTTGTTCAGGGAAACTATGATGTTTTGGTAACCACTTCGATTATCGAAACCGGGGTTGATATTCCAAATGTTAATACCCTCTTCGTTGAAAATGCTGATCATTTAGGCCTGGCCCAACTTTACCAGATTCGGGGCCGGATTGGCCGGAGTAACCGGGTCGCCTATGCCTACTTTATGTACCAACCTAACAAGGTATTAACAGAACAGGGTGAAAAACGGTTAGCCGCAATCCGGGACTTCACGGAACTGGGGTCGGGATTTAAAATCGCTATGCGGGACCTCTCAATCCGTGGTGCCGGGAATATCCTTGGGAAACAGCAGCACGGCTTTATTGACTCGGTTGGTTACGACCTGTATTCGGCAATGCTGAACGAAGCGGTTGCTAAAAAGCAGGGGAAGAAAAAGACCAGCCGGGCCGATGCCGAAGTCGAACTTGGCGTGGAGGCCTACCTACCGGATAGTTATATCAACGACCAGCGGCAAAAGATTGAGCTATATAAGACTATCCGTCAGGCCCAAGACGACGATGAGCTGCTGGAGATTCAAGGCGACCTTATTGACCGCTTTGGTGACTACCCGACGGCGGTTGGTAACCTCTTATTGATTAGCAAGCTTAAGCAGCACGCTGATGAGGCGATGATCAAACAGATTAAGCGGCAGCGGGATAATATCATGATTACCTTTACGCCGGCTGGCAGTCACCTAATCAAGGCACCGACTATCATTAAATTACTTGCCCAAACCAAGTTTAAGGCCACGCTCGGTGAACAGGACCAGCAACTGACGGTTCGCCTGGTCATCCAGCCAAAGATGACGACGGCCGATTGGCTCAACCAGCTCCTTAAAGTAGTGACCGGGCTGAGTACGGCGGTAAATAATGATCAAACAAAGAAAGTTAAAGAATAATGGAGGGAAATTATGCGTTTAGATAAGTTCTTGAAAGTATCACGGATCATTAAGCGGCGGTCTGTAGCCAAGGAGATTGCAGACCAGGGGCGGATCCTTATTAATAACCTACCGGCTAAGTCATCAAGTAAGGTTAAAGTGGGCGATACCTTAACGATTAAATTTGGTAATAAAACCGAAACAATCAAGATCAACCGAATTGTTGAGACCACCAAGAAGAGTGAGGCCGAAGACATGTATGAATTACTTGATGAAACCTATGCCGAGGATTTTAATTAACATTTATAAAAAAAATGATATTTATTGCTACTAGATATGGACAGTAGCCCGGATACCTTGCTATACTTAAACTGTTATAAGCTAATAAAGTGAGGTAAAAGTATGAAGCGCCAGAGTGATAATAACGTATCACAGCTTAATACACCATATGTTCACAAGTTTTCGGCTGATCAGCATCGACGGCGAGTGCACATTCGCCGTTGCCGCCGAATTTTGTTGGCCTTTCTAGTGATTTTTATTATTTTGGGAGTGCAGATCTTCCAAAGCAAGCGGACCTTAGCAAGGGTAAATGGTAATATCAACCAATGCCAGGCCCAATTAAAGGAAGAACGACAAAATAGTCGGCAGCTTAAGCAACGGATTCGGCTTTTACATGACCCCGACTATGTTCAGCAGGTTGTGCGGGCTAAGTACAACTACTCGAAGAAGGGCGAAACCGTTTATAATTTAGATAACTAGTTACTTTTTGCGGGTGGGTTATGGTATACTCAACTATAATTAATTACAAATTCTTAGATGACTTGAGGAGGAGCTATTAGTTTCATGGCAATTGAAGTGGGAGCAAAGGTTTCCGGTAAAGTTTCCGGAATCACGAATTTCGGTGCATTTGTCGATTTGGATGATAACCAAACCGGGTTAGTGCACATCAGTCAGATTTCTGACAAGTACATTAAAGACGTCCATGATGTTTTATCGGTTGGTGACACGGTAACAGTTAAGGTAACCCGCATTGGCGATGATGGTAAGATTGCCTTGTCGATGAAGGCAGCTGCTCCGCATGAGCATCACGAGCATCGTGACCACGACCACCACTTCCATGGTGAGAATCAACACCACTTCCACCATGAAGGTCGGGGAAATGATTTCCATGGCCGGAATAACTACCACAATAGTTACAATGGTGGTCACCACAACCATAATAGTCATCAACATGAGGACTTTAATGATATGTTGGCAGGCTACCTCAAGGAAAGTGAATCACGCTTGTCGACACTGAAACGGCAGACGGACGGTAAGCGTGGTGGCCGTGGTGGCCGGCGGAGCTAAGTAGTCATGTCAAAATTAGAAGAAGACTTTAAGCGGCACCTGCAAAGGGGTCGCTTTTTTACTAACAATGATCGGGTCGTAGTGGCGGTTTCGACGGGGGTTGACTCCATGACCCTACTTGACTTGTTGTTACACTTACCGTCGACAATGCGTCCGCAGATAGTAGTGGCCCACGTTAACCACCTCTTGCGGGCCCAGAGTGTTGAAGAAGAAAGTTTTATCCGGGATTATTGCCAACAGCACAACCTAGAGCTACGGGTAACCCGGTGGCCCCAAGACCAGCATCCGGCAACCGGGGTTGAGGCGGCCGCTCGCCAGTTTCGTTACCACTTCTTTGCGGCGACAATGGCGGCGACTAATGCCCACTACCTCTTAACAGCCCACCACCAAAATGACCTGGCCGAGACAATGTTAATGAAGTTGGTACGGGGCGGTCAGTTGGGTCAATTGGTTGGGATCCGTGACCAACGGCCCTTTGCCGGTGGTCAGCTCGTCCGTCCCCTGCTACCCTTTGCCAAGCAGCGGTTGCGTTCATACGCCCGGGCCCATCATTTAAAATGGTATGAGGACCAGACTAATAATGATTTAGCGATTACCCGGAATCGTTACCGGCACCAGATAATTCCGGCGTTAGAAGAAGAAAATCCCCGCCTTTTGGACCACCTCAGTGCCTATCATCAACAGTTAACGGATTTAATAACGTGGGCCGATGGGCAGCTGGATCGTCAGCTGGCTGCCGTGGAGTCTGGTAATCGACTGGTGGTTGAACGCTGGCAAAAACTCCCTGTGCTTGACCGACGGTTGGTGTTAGAACGCTGGCTGGAACAGACGGTTTCAGCGGTTAAGCAACCTTTGATCGAAGAAGTGCTAAGGGCACTGGCTGATAATCAGGTGCGTCCGCAGCGTGAATGGCCCTTGCCGAATAACTATACGTTGGTAATTGACTATGGTAAATGTTTTGTCCAACCACCACAAAAAAAGTCGGT
Source organism: Limosilactobacillus sp. (assembly GCF_051873035.1). Lineage (GTDB taxonomy): Bacteria > Bacillota > Bacilli > Lactobacillales > Lactobacillaceae > Limosilactobacillus. The sequence goes on along the minus strand of NZ_JBJEEL010000019.1, from coordinate 6,847 downwards.
AAAGGGCCAAAAATACGGGACGACTGTGGTAGAATTGGGCCAATGGTATTGGGTAAATACCCGGGAGCAGATAATGCTTACGGCCGGACCAGCCCCCGAACAAGCCACGGCTGTTCAGGAAATGTGGTTAGCCCCGGCCCAGTGGCCACTGCGCCTGCGCTTATGGCGACCTGGTGACGCGTTACGACTCAAGGGTGGCGGTCGCCAAAAGGTTCGCCGGGTTTTAATTGACCAGAAAGTTCCTAACCGGGAGCGTGACCAGCAATTAGTACTGGTTGACGCTACCGGGACGGTTGTTTGGTTAATTGGTCGGAAGTGGAGCTGGTTTGACCGTCCCACTGACTACCGCCAACGTTGGCGACGGGTAAAGATTGCCATTCAAGAGCAATAGAGGAGAATTAGTATGAATAACGACATCGAAAAAGTGCTGTACAGTGAGGAAGAGATCCAAGCAACGATTGCTAAACTGGCCGACCAACTGTCTGAAGAGTATCGGGACAAGAATCCATTAATCCTGTGCGTTTTAACCGGTGCAGTTCTTTTTACGGTTGACCTGATTGAAAAGATGGATATTATGGCCCAGATGGACTTCATTGATGTTTCCACTTACTTTGGTGGGACCGCGACGACTGGTAATTTGAAGTTAATCCATGATATGACGAGTGATGTTAAGGGACGCAATGTCCTCATTACTGAAGATATCGTTGATAGTGGTCGGACCTTACAGTACCTTGTTAAGCTTTTGAAAGAACGGGGTGCCAAGAGTGTTAAGACCGTTTCCCTATTAAATAAGCCGGAGGGCCGTGAATTTGATGTCAATGTTGAATATTATGGCTTCAAAGTACCAAATGAATTTCTGGTTGGTTACGGCCTCGACTACAAGGGATACTACCGTAATCTTCCCTATGTCGGGATTTTGAAACCATCTGTTTATAGTGAAAATTAATTGTTAGCAATTTAATAGTCAACATTTGTCAAGTATGCTATGATAGTTGGTACAATTAATTATGTTGCTGGTAGATAGGAGGTTGTTATGAACAACAATCGGCGAAATAATAATTTTACTCATAACGTTCTCTTCTACGCAGTGATGTTCTTGTGCATTATGGGGATTGCCTACTTCTTCTTTGGTGGTAACCAATCCACTGGGCAGAGTAAGACGGTGACCCAGAGCGAGTTTATCTCTGAACTGAAGAGTAACAAGATTAAGAGTGTCCAGCTTCAGCCAAACGGTGGAGTTTATAAGGTAACCGGGACCTACCGGAAGCCACAAGCCAACAAGGGCAATGATTCCAACGGGGGCTTTGCTTTTTCTACGCAACGTAATAGCAAGGTTTCACAATTCCAGAGTTCAGTTCTCCAAAGCGATGTAACGGTTGGTCAACTGCAGCGTTATGCTAACAAGCATGATGTTCGGTTGAGCACCCGGGCCGAAGAATCGAACAGTGTCTGGATGAACCTGTTATTAACGGTCTTACCACTGGTCATCATGATTTTCTTCTTCTACATGATGATGGGCCAAGCAGGCCAAGGTGGCGGTGGCCGTGGAGTAATGAGCTTTGGTAAAACAAAAGCTAAACCAGCAGATGCTAAGAAGAACAAGGTTCGTTTCTCCGACGTTGCCGGTGAAGAAGAAGAAAAGCAGGAACTGGTCGAAGTTGTTGAATTCTTAAAGAATCCAAAGAAATTCACCAAATTAGGTGCGCGGATTCCATCCGGGGTCCTCTTGGAGGGGCCTCCGGGTACTGGTAAGACCTTACTAGCGAAGGCGGTTGCTGGTGAATCTGGGGTACCGTTCTTCTCAATTTCTGGTTCTGACTTCGTTGAAATGTTCGTCGGGGTTGGTGCTAGTCGTGTTCGGGACCTCTTTGACCAAGCTAAGAAGGCTGCACCAGCGATTATCTTTATTGATGAAATTGATGCGGTTGGTCGTCGCCGTGGTAGCGGCATGGGGGGCGGCCACGATGAACGTGAACAAACCCTGAACCAACTGTTAGTTGAAATGGATGGTTTCCAAGGCGATGAAGGAATTATCGTCATGGCGGCTACCAACCGGTCTGATGTTTTGGACCCGGCCTTACTGCGGCCAGGTCGTTTTGACCGGAAGATCCTGGTCGGCCGGCCAGATGTTAAGGGTCGTGAAGCGATCTTACGGGTTCACGCCAAGAATAAGCCATTGGCACCTGACGTGGACTTGAAAGAGATTGCTAAGCAGACCCCTGGATTTGTCGGGGCTGATTTGGCCAACTTGCTAAACGAAGCGGCTCTGTTAGCTGCCCGCCGGAACAAGACCCAGATTGATGCGACCGACTTAGATGAGGCTGAAGACCGGGTTATTGCCGGTCCAGCTAAGCATGACCGGGTACAATCACCACAAGAACGAAAGACAGTGGCCTATCACGAAGCCGGACACACGATTGTTGGTCTGGTTCTTAATGACGCCCGGGTCGTTCACAAGGTAACGATTGTACCACGTGGTCGTGCCGGTGGTTACGCGATTATGCTACCACGGGAAGACCAGATGCTGATGTCGAAGAAGAACGCTGAAGAGCAGATTGCCGGATTAATGGGTGGTCGTGCGGCCGAAGAGTTAATCTTCAAGTCACAATCTTCAGGTGCTTCCAATGACTTTGAACAGGCAACGCAGATTGCCCGGGCAATGGTTACTCAGTACGGAATGAGTGACAAGATCGGGCCAGTCGAACTGCAAAGTTCAGGCCAAGTCTTTACGGGGCAAGGTTATGATCAGTCAACCTACTCTGAAAAGACGGCGGCACTGGTTGACGAAGAAGTACGGCGGATCCTCAATGAAGGACATGAACGTGCTCTTCACATCCTGGAAACACACCGTGAACAGCATAAGGTGATTGCCGAAGCCCTGCTCAAGTATGAGACCCTGGATGAAAAAGAAATTCTTAGTCTGTACAAGACCGGTAAGATTCCGGAAAAGGCCCATGCGGATGCTGACAAGGATGCTTACGCACAGACCTTTGAAGAGTCAAAGCGGGCTCTGGAACGGATGGAAGATGAAAAGCGGGTTGATAAGGCTAACGAACAAAAGTCGTTACCTGATGACCAGGCTGAGCAGTCTAATGATGACCAACATGATTCTGGTACTGATCAACATTCCGATGATGATTCTGACCACTAGAATTAATAAAATGATAAAATAGGAGTGATTGAGCTAACTTAGCTCGCGCTCCTATTTTTATTTGCTGAGGAGGAAGATGAAAAGATGAAAACGACAGATTATTTAGTAAAAAGCATGACGAAGGATGGTAAATTTCGGGCCTATGCAGTTAATGCAACCCAGTTAGTGGAAAAGGCCCATGAAATCCATGATACCTGGTCAGCTTCATCGGCTGCGTTAGGAAGGACGCTGGTGGGGACCGTCCTGTTGGCAACGGCGGGCCTGGAAGGCGAAGCCGGGATGACGGTCAAAATTCAAGGTAATGGTCCGGTTGGCTACATCGTGGCTGACGGGACTGCAAAGGGGACCGTTAAGGGATACATGGGCAACCCCCACGTTAACTTACCGGCCAATAGTAAGGGGAAGATCGATGTGGCCGGTGCGGTTGGTACCAAGGGAACCCTTTCTGTTACCAAGATGACTCCTGGTGATAAGACCCCGTATACGGGTGAGGTTAACCTGGTATCCGGTGAACTGGGCGATGACTTTACCTACTACCTTGCCCAGTCGGAACAAATCCCCTCTGCGGTTGGCCTGTCGGTCTTCGTTAACCCCGATGACAGTATTGAAGTGGCCGGGGGCTTTATGATTCAGGTAATGCCCGGGGCTAGTGACGAGGAAATTAGTAAGCTGGAAAAGACGCTAAAGGGGCTACCACTGGTTTCTGAAATGCTTCGGGATGGCGATACACCGGAAGACATCTTAAAGAAGCTCTTTGGCGATGAGTTAAAGATCCTTGACCAAATGCCCGTCCGCTATGAATGTGATTGCTCCAAGCAACGGTTTGCTCATGCCTTAGAAAGTCTTAACACTAAAGACTTGAAGCAGTTGATCGATGAAGACCACCATGCCGAAACGGTTTGCCAATTCTGTGGTAAAAAGTATGAATTTAGTGAGGAAGAACTGCAACTAATTTATGACAAGAAGGTTGCTGATGCGGAAGCCGACAAGGAGATCGCCGAAAAGGAAAAGCAAGCAAAGGAAAGTAAGCAGGACGAACAGTAGTTACTTGGTTCCGGACCGGTTGGTGTGCTATTATGGTTGAGTTGTCGAACCAATAATAAAAGCACAACTGAAGCCAGCTCACTTGTGCCTAACTAGAATAATGAGGTGAAAGTATGAAGTGGAAGATTGGCGACGTCGAGATTCCTAACCAAGTAGTTGTTGCCCCGATGGCTGGTGTAACTAATTCGGCCTTTCGGGTGATTTGTAAAGAGTTCGGCGCTGGCTACGTAGTCTGTGAAATGATTTCCGACCGGGGAATTATGTATCACAATAAGAAAACGCTGAACATGATGGATGTCGACCCGAGCGAACACCCCATGGGCATTCAAATCTTTGGGGGAACTAAAGAAACGCTAGTGGAAGCGGCCAAGTATGTGGACGAGCATACGGCAGCTGATGTGATTGACATTAATATGGGGTGCCCAGTGAATAAGGTGGTTAAGACCGATGCGGGGGCCCGGTGGCTTCTTGACCCTAATAAGGTCTATGAGATGGTCTCCTACGTTACCGATGCGGTCAAAAAACCAGTAACGGTTAAAATGCGGACCGGCTGGGATGATAAGCACATCTATGCAGTTGAAAATGCGCTGGCTGCTGAACGGGCTGGGGCCGCGGCAATTGCCATGCATGGGCGGACCCGAAAACAGATGTATACGGGACACGCGGATTGGAATATACTAAAAGAGGTTGCTAGTCAACTCACGATCCCGTTCATGGCCAATGGTGATATCCGGACTCCGGAAGACGCTAAGAAGGTCCTCGATTTAACTGGGGCGACCGCGGCAATGATCGGGCGGGCCGCCATGGGGAATCCGTGGATGCTAACCCGGACTGAACACTACCTGGAAACAGGGGAATTGTTACCGGAAGCAACGCCAGCAAAGAAGATCCAAATGGCCAAGGAGCACCTTAACCGGTTGATTGACCTGAAGGGTGAGTACATTGGTGTCCGTGAATTTCGGGGCTTATCAACCTATTATCTGAAAGGAATTCCGCGGGCCGCCCGGACTAAGGCTAAGCTGGTAGAGGCAGAAACCCGCCAAGAGATGAATGACCTCTTTGATAACTTTGCGGAACAGACCGCAGAATGGGAAGCCCGGAAGGCTAGCAGGAAAGCAGCTCAATAAGAGGAGGAGAAATCTGTGTCACAAGAACTAGATCAAATGCGCGTTCGTCGCGAAAAGATGGAAGAATTGAAGAAAGCTGGCATTGAACCATTTGGCCGGCGCTTCAAACGTGACCACCTGGCACAACAAATTCACGACGAATACGATAAGTATGACAAGGAAGAACTAAACGAGAAGGGTGAAATGGTAATTATCGCCGGCCGGATGACCCGGAAGCGGAGCAGTGGTAAGGCTGGCTTTGCGGACTTTGTTGACCGGACTGGTAAGATTCAAGTTTACGCTCGTAAGGATATGGTCGGGGACGAACCATACCACATCTTCAAGCGGGCCGACATTGGTGACTTTCTCGGAATCGAAGGGGATGTTATCAAGACTAATACCGGTGAATTAACCGTTCGGGCCCACAAGATTACCTTCCTGTCTAAGGCATTGCGGCCACTTCCTAATAAGTGGGAAGGGGTTACGGACCCGGAGACGATCTACCGGCAGCGTTACCTGGACTTAATTTCTAACCCCGAGAGCTTCAAGCGGTTCCACCAACGGACGGCGATTATTAAGGCGGTCCGGAAGTACATGGATGACCATGGCTTTACGGAAGTAGAAACCCCAATTTTAAACACCCAGGCCGGTGGTGCCAATGCACGGCCATTTGTTACCCACCACAACGCCTTGGATATTGACATGTACCTCCGGATTGCGACTGAATTATACCTGAAGCGGTTAATTGTCGGTGGTTTTGAACGGGTCTACGAACTGGGCCGGATTTTCCGGAATGAGGGGATGGACCCGCACCACAACCCTGAATTTACGACGATGGAAACCTACGCAGCTTACTTTGACTTCCATGATGTGATGGATGAAACCGAAGGAATTGTTAAGGCTGCGGCTAAGGTGGTTTCCGATGATGGTCACGTTACTTACCAGGGTCACGATATTGACCTGGCTAGTGACTTTAAGCGGATCACAATGGTAGACGCCGTTAAGGAAAAGACGGGGATCGACTTTAGTGATGAGTCAATGACCGATGATGATGCAAAGAAGTTGGCTGATGAACACCATATTGAATACAAGCCATTCTGGAAGAAGGGCCACATTTTGAGTGCCTTCTTCGATGAGTACGTAGAAAAGACACTGATCCAACCAACCTTTGTTTATGAGTTCCCAGTCGAAGTGTCACCACTGGCTAAGCGGAACGCGGATAACCCGGACATGACTGATCGTTTTGAACTGTATGTCGATGGTAGTGAGTTGGCCAACGCCTTCAGTGAATTGAACGACCCAATTGACCAGAAGCACCGTTTTGAGATGCAAGCAGAGGAAAAGGCCAATGGTAACGATGAAGCGGAACCAGTGGACTTAGACTATGTTCAGGCCCTTGAATACGGGATGCCGCCAACGGGTGGTTTAGGTATCGGGATTGACCGGCTGGTAATGCTGCTGACCGATGCTAAGTCAATTCGGGATGTCATCCTCTTCCCAACAATGCGTCCGGAAAAGGAAACTAAGGATAGCAAAAAGGGTAAGA
>NZ_JBJEEL010000018.1:0-2781 GCF_051873035.1 Limosilactobacillus sp. | reverse complement strand
GGTCAGTATTATTTATTTGAGTCCAGTGGCTAACTTATTCTTGAAATTTAGGGAAAGATAATTTTCTCTGCTGCGCGGTATTTGATTTAAAGATCATATTGTTCCTAGGCAAGTACTGCTTCGGCAATGTCTAATACAACGATCAGAATCAGCAGGCCAGCTAACAACCACGTTAACCGCCGGGCATGGTGGTCACCATTTTTAATTTGGGGCCAAAAAAGGCCTAGATAAGCAGCCACCAATAGTCCACACCCGATTAGGCCAAAAAGGCCCGAATGAAAGCCATGGCTGTCGATCGAAAATCCGGCGACGAAGAACAAACCTAGCGCAAATGCTAGTCCGAATAAAAGCTGCTTATTTTTCATCCAATACCCCACTATTCGTGTAAGTGATAATTATAACTAGCCACGATAATATTTTCTCGTGAGTTTAAGATTGCCCGTAGCCGGACACTAGTCTGGTTATGCAGCGCTAACTGCCAAGGGTGCTTAGGAATAAACTGAGGGACCAACACGGTCGTCGAGTAATTCCGTGCCTCCGCCCGCTTGGCAATTACGTCAACAAAGCGGAGCGTCGGCTTGGCAATTGACCGGTATGAAGAGTGGATGTCCACAAAACGAACATCTGGATACTCCGCTTTAAACTCATTGGCCGTTTTATGTTCCTTGCCCGGGTTCTCATCAAAGGAGACGTGCATTGCGATTACGTAGTCCCCAATTGATCGCGCATAGTTAATTGCTCCCCGCGTCACCCGGGTAACATTACCAACCAGTACAATCACGGTTGCCCCATCGTAATCATGCAGCTGCACCTTCGTCTTCTCTGCCACCCGTAGCTGCGCCGCAACTTTAACGTAGTGGCTGTGAATTTTATGGAACATGTACAGCAGAAGTGGCATGATGATCAGGTATGGCCAAACATTACTAAAGTGCTGCCAGAACAAGAAGACCACTAAGGACAATGAGATGATCGCGCCGACAAGGTTAATAAAGGCTTTGCCAAGCCACCAGCCTTCGCGCTCCCGGAACCAGTGAATGATCATTCCCGACTGCGATAAAGTGAAGGGAACAAAGACCCCGACCGCATAAAGCGGAATCAGGTTATTGGTCTGACCATGGAAGATCAAGATAAGGACAATCGCGCCAATTGCCAGAGAGATAATCCCGTTAGAATAACCTAGCCGGTCACCACGGTCCATGAAGGCATGGGGCATGTACTTATCCTTAGCCATGTTGAAGGCCAGAATTGGGAAGGCCGAAAAACCGGTATTAGCAGCAACCGCCAGAATCATTGACGTTGATAGCTGTAAGAGGTAAAAGCCGAGCCCGTGACCACCAAAAATCTTCAGGGCAATCTGGGATAAGACCGTCGTCCGGCCATTTGGAACGACCCCCATAAAGAAACTAAAGAAGATAATGGCAATAAAGAAGAAGGCCAGGATGGCACTCATGATTGCCAAGGTCGTCGCTGCGTTCTTTTCCTTAGGCTTATTGAAGTTCGGGACCGCATTGCTGACCGCTTCAACCCCGGTTAACGAGGATGAACCAGCCGAGAAGGCCCGAATGAACAGCACTACCGACATCCCTGCTACTGGTGTCCCGTAATCAGCTGGTGCCTGGTAATGAATATTACCGGTCACCACATTATAAAGTCCCCAGATAATCATGATAAAAATCATTACTACGAAGAAGTAGACCGGTACCGTTAAGAAGTTGGCACTCTCACTCATTCCCCGTAAATTCATAAACATAATTAATAATACAATGATAATAGCAATTGGGATTGAGAAGCGATACAGGGCGGGAACGGCCGAAGTAATAGCTTCCACCCCTGAAGTAGTTGATACCGCAACGGTCAACATGTAGTCAACTAACAGGGAACCACCGGCAAAGAGTCCACCGTTACTCCCCCAGTTTTGCGTTGCTACCACGTAAGCACCACCGCCACTCGGGTAGGCCCGAATGATTTGTTGATATGATAAGGTGATTGCCAGCAGCAATACCAAAACGATCGCCGCGATGGGGATTGAATACCAAAGCGCCGCCGCAGACAGGGTTACTAAAACCGTGGTAATTTGCTCAGGACCATAGGCCACTGATGAAATAGCATCTGAAGAGAGCATCGCTAGTGCTTTAAACTTGGTCAGGTGTGACTGACCTTCATCAAGCGTCTTTAACGGTTTCCCGATCAGTACACGTTTAAGATAACGCCACATAACTATCCTCCTACTAACCTAGATTTTGTTTAGTCTTATTTTTATCCTATGACTGGACAATGTTACAACTAATTATCCTACTTTTCAATTGCCATTGCGAAGTAAATTTATGGTGACGGGGCAAAAAGTCGTAATCTGTCCCCTAAAAGCCCCAAAAGGTGGTAACCCACTCCCAAATGGATTAAGGACTAATAGCACGGTATATAAATAGCTCCAAGTACTCGGAAAATCCGACTACTTGGAGCTATTCATACTCGTGGAGACTCACACCAGGCTGCAGCCGCCCAGTTGACTCTTCCGCTTTTTAATTAGGGATCAAATTACATCATACCGCCCATGCCGGCGCCACCTTGTGGTGCAGCAGGAGCTTGACCATCCTTCGGGTCTGGCTTGTCGGCAACAACTGCTTCAGTCGTCAGCAGCAATGCGGAAACAGAAGCAGCGTTTTGCAATGCTGAACGGGTAACCATCGTTGGGTCAACGATTCCGGCATCAACCATGTCTTCGAACTTGCCATCGGCAGCGTTGTAACCAACACCTTCCTTTTGGCTCTTCAGTTCGTTAAC
>NZ_JBJEEL010000017.1:0-15256 GCF_051873035.1 Limosilactobacillus sp. | reverse complement strand
AAGCTTGAGGATCACGACTGCCTTTTTCAATACGTGTCGTTATGGTGTGCTTACACCGTTCCTTCTTGGGCCACGTCTTTTGGCTCTACTGGTACAGCAAGGGGATGCAAGTTATCGCTCCCCACCTGCCACTAGTAGCTAAATTTCCACTCTTAGTTGTGTTAACCATTGTTACTTCCTTTGCCTTTTCCTATGTCGCCCACCTTGTTTGGTCAGGGGTTAAACGGCGCTTCAATCTCCGCCACCTTACTAACGGTTAACCACTACGTTGATAAAAAGAGAAGCCGGGAAACATAATATTTCCCGGCTTCTCTTTTTAGCCTTCTTGATCCAAATTAATAAAGGTACTGTAGCGCATGTAGTGGTAGTGAATCCGCATATTAGAAACCTCAAATGGGGTCCCGTCATCTAAGAAAAAGACCCCATCCATTATCCCGACCGGTTCCGTTGGCGAGAGCTTAAGGAGTTCTTGGTCATTAGCCGTCGATGGTGAGACGCTAATAGTGGTAAAGGACTTCGTAACCCGCTTCCCCATGCTATCTTCGAGGTAGTTAAAGATCGAACTATTAACGACTGCCGGTGACAAGGTCGGCACGATCTTAATCGGGATAAAGCCCGTCTCAATCATAAAGGGTTGGTCGTCAATTAGCCGGAGCCGTTTGATTTGATATACAAAATCATTATCATTAAGGAAGAGTTCTTCTTGAATGTCGGCACTAGCTGGTACTACTTGGTAATCGAGCAGTTTGATTCCCTGCTTCTTACCATCCACCCGAAAGCTATCGGTAATCCCCAAGTTGCTACCTTCATAATGAAAGAGGGATTGGTTCTTCAAGTACAGCGGATTAATGAAGGTCCCCGACCCCCGCTTTTTGAAGATGATACCCTGTTGAGCTAAGATACCAAGGGCACGCTTAATAGAACTACGGCTCACCCCGTAAGTCTCACTGAGGCTTCGTTCATCCGGAAGCCGCATCCCGGCATATTGGTTCTGTAAAATTTTATGTTTTATATCACGCATCACGGAGCGATATACTAAATCTGCCATCTCATTAGCTCCTCAGATTTATTTTCTGCATACTTAATACTATTATTAGTATAACAAACCTATTTGAAATTGGGGCCTTTTGCTAAAAAATTGGTCCGTTCCAGTATTACAAAGGAAGTTTTATTATGAGCAAAAAGAATAAAAAAAGCAAGTTAAAAAAGACCCAGGTTGAGCAAATTCTCGATAAAAATAAGATTGCCTACCAACAGGCCGAGTTCCCAACCCACCAGGATGGTGATGTCCGGACCATGAGCGTCGACCATACCGGTGTTGATGAGCATACTATCTATAAGACGCTGGTCTTAACCGGTAACGTTACCGGGCCACTGGTTGGGGTACTCCCCGTCGATACCCACCTGGATGAGAAGAAGCTCGCCAAGGTTTCCGGTAACAAGAAGGTCAACATGGTCCCGCTCAAGAACCTATTGAAGACGACCGGATACGTGCACGGGGCTAACACGCCCGTCGGGATTTACGAAAAGTACGAGTATCCAATCTTCATTGACCAGTCGGCCAAAGAGCAGGGGGAGATCTACGTTTCCGCTGGTAAGGTTGGTCGGTCGGTCCGGCTCAACGCTGAGGACCTAGCCCGGTTAGTCCATGCTCAATTTGCTGACCTGCAACAGGCCAACTACCCCGGGTAGGCTACCAAATCAGTGGGGGTAATTGACCACCACGCACTCACCGTTTAAACTAATAGGTATATCACAACGAGGCTGAGAACTTGTGCACTTCCCAGCTTTAATTTTTTTATAGAAAGGTTCGAAGAATTCTAATGAAGAAAAACTTATCTGCCTGTACCACGGTTTTAGTTGGTAAAAATGCCACTATCGATGGCTCAACAATGGCGGCTCGTAACGATGATACACCGCAACCCCTATGTCCAATGCGGGTTGTTGTTTACCCCGCTTACCATGACCACCCTAACCAGGTGAAGTCCTACCTTAACAAGTGTGTCATTGATCGGCCGGCCGATGGCTATTCCTACCAGGGGGTACCAAACGTTGACTACCAACACCTGGGCGTCTTCGACGAAAGTGGTTTTAACTCCCAAAACGTCGGGATGAGTGCCACGGAGAGTGTTTATGCTAACGAGCGGGTACTATCCTGTGACCCACTAAACACCGAATCCGGTATTAATGAAGACCTGATCGTGGCAACTACCCTTCCATTTATCAATAGTGCTAAGGAAGGGGTAAGCCACCTCGGTGAATTGGTCAAGAAGTATGGCTCGGCTGAAGGAAACGGTGTTATCTTCTCGGACAAGGATGAAATCTGGTACATGGAAATTGTTACTGGTCACCATTGGGTTGCCCAACGGATTCCGGATGATGCTTACGCCGTTACCGGGAACCGGATTGCCATCCAACAGGTGGACTTTAGTGACCCCGACAACTTTATGTGGTCAGCAGGTATTCAAGAATTCGTCGAAAAGAACCACCTCAACCCAGACCGTCATGGCTGGAACTTCCGTCATATCTTTGGAACAGCCAATGTCTTTGACCAACACTACAACACCCCACGGCAATGGTACGGTCACAAGGTCTTGAGCCCGGAAGTGGAAATGGATCCCCTCGACTTTGACTTGCCATTTATCATGCGGACCGATCGTAAACTATCACTTGAAGATGTGGAAGCTGTTTTGAGCAGCCACTACCAAGGAACGGTTTACGACCCACTGGGCAAGGGAACGGAAGCAGAAAAGCACCTCTTCCGGCCAATTTCTCTAAACCGGACCCAAAACTCCCACGTTCTCCAAGTTCGTAATGACTTGCCAGAACAGGCTTCTGCTATTATGTGGATGTGCTTCGGTATCCCAACCTTTACCCCGTACGTTCCATTCTTTGCCCAGGCCCAAGACATCGACGAAAGCTACCGCGAAACGCCGATGAAGCTGGACATGAACCTCAAGAGTGCCTACTGGATGTACCGGACACTGTCGATGCTGGTTGAATCACACCATGCTGAATTTGCCCAGGACGACCTGGACTACCTAAAGGACGCCCGGGAATATCTTTACCGTTGGGTTAACACCATTGCACCACAAGTTGCTGGTAAGGATGATAATGAAGTTAATGAATTCTTGAGTACGGAAAGTCACCAAATGATGGCGGAACTGGCAAGCCGGACCAAGAAGTTAATGGCCGAGTTAGTAATGAGCGGTCTGGAACTATCTAAGCTGACATTTAAGATGGACGAAAATCTGTAAAAACTACATTAGGCTAAAGAGCCCCCGGTATTCTATTTGTGAATACCGGGGGCTCTTTAATCTCTCCAGACCGACCTAGTAATAAAGTCTGTTATGATAGAGATAATGATTATAAAAAAGGAAGTCTTACCATGTTTCAACCACAACTGGGCCTTAAAGGGAGTAGCTCACAAACTCAAATTGATGACCGACTTAAGCACCACCCTACGGTCTACGAATTCTATACTGACGCTAACGACTTTACACCGAATGGTTACCGGCACCTTTACGATGCTGTCCAGTATGTCCAGGCGGCTGGAATTAACAAGATTGTTCTCCACCACCCGATGAAGTTTCGTAACTACCATTCCGAAGTGGTAGCGCCTGAACAAAATTACCCCGCCCTTTACCGTTTTATCGAACAGAGCACTGAACAACTCATCCGCCTTGCTGACGACTTAGATGTCCAGGTTCTTGTCCACGGCGGCTATTCCGGTGACGAAGCGCAGCACATGGTTGACCTTTACCCTAACGTTGCGGCCGCCCGCGAGGCGGTTTATCAGCGGCTCGACCGTTTTGTCCGGGCCGGCCGTGAGCACATTATGTTTGAAAATTCGATTGCACCGGTCTTTGCTTATGGTCACCCCGACCAGGAGGATGAAATACTGGCACACCATTACCGGTTGGCCTTTGATACCTCCCACTGTTTCATCGAGCTACACGGTGATAACCAGGGCCTGCAAGCTTCACTACGCCACCTAGCCCCGGCGGTCGTTCACTACCACCTGGTCGATTCTCTCGGGCAAACCCACGATAGTTTAACGCTAGGAACGGGTAAAATTAACTGGGCAAGGGTGTTGCCATTACTCAACCCAAGCGCCACTAGTATTTACGAAATTAACCTGCGCGACCAAAATAACTGTGCTGAACAATTAGCCAGTCACCGCTACCTTTGCCAACTGGCCGACCAGCTAAGTAACTAGGAGGTGCAGCGTGAAAATCCATATCAATAAACAGCACCTCTCCTTAGCGTTATCACTATTTTTCTTATACCTAGCGATCATTTTTTGGCCCCACTTCGCCCGGTGGTGTCGTACCTTTTTGGCCGCACTCACCCCGCTCTTAATTGGTGCGGTCGTGGCCTACATCGTTAACCTCCTTCTTCGTCAGTACGAACGGCTCTACCGCCACTTGTTTAAAGGAAAACGGGCCGCCAAATTTCAGCGGCTGTGGGGGATCGTGCTGTCATACTTAACCATTTTCCTAATCCTGGCGGTCGTTATTCGACTGGTAATCCCCGAACTGATTAGCTGTATCCAACTGCTAATTAATAACCACAGTAAGGTGATTACCCATTTCATTGCCAGTTTTGAGCATAACAGTAGTATCCAGGAAGCGATTAAACACCTTGACCCACGGCACCTTAACTGGTCGAAGGCCGAGAAGTTTCTTTCCTATGGCTTTGGCGGGACCTTTAAAGCCGTTATCTCAACGGCCTCTTCAGTAGTCTCCGGAGCTACTACCGCCCTAATTGCCTTTTTCTTCTCGATTTACCTGCTGATCTATAAGGAGATGCTGGCCCGGCAGTTTACCCGCTTAATCAACACCTATCTTAGTAAGATCAAACTGCCGCTGATGTACGTTATCCGGACCTTTGATGACTGTTACAGTAACTACATCGCCGGCCAGTGTAAGGACGCGGCTATTTTAGGGGTGGCTTGCTTTATCGGAATGACCATCATGCGGATGCCGTACGCCACCATGATCGGGGTAGTCACCGCCATCGGGGCCCTCATCCCCATCGTCGGTGCTATCCTCGGGGCCAGCATCGGGGTGATCCTGATCTTTGCCGTTTCACCGATGCAAGCGTTGGTATTCCTAATCTTTATCATCGTTCTCCAACAGGTTGACAACCGGGTTACCTACCCGCTGGTTGTGGGCAAAAGTATTGGCCTCCCTAGTGTCTGGGTCTTTGCCGCCGTCATCGTCGGTGGTAGTCTCTCGGGAATTCTAGGAATGATGCTAACCGTTCCGCTCTTTGCGGCCATTTACCGAATCGTGGCAACCGATGTTGGTAAACGGGAAAAAGGATAGTTTTGCTTTTAATCAAAAATGAACTCCCAATATCGTAAAGTAAGTCGAATATTGGGAGTTCATTTTTTATGCTTATTTTTTAGTAACCGCTAAGGGGGTCTGCTTTTGGCGCATCGTTTGCAGTAGTCGACCGGCCTTCAAGCGGTTCAAGACGGTATCGATCGCCAGGCTTTCTAAGGCATCGTTTTGCGGGTTGTCACCAGCAGTTGCGGGAGTGGTTCCCGCTAACTTAGCGTTTAGCAGGGTGACAAACTGGTCATACGCCTGGCGCGGATAGGCACTGACCGTTACCTGGGCAATTCCCGCACGGATCTCATCAATTGAGAAACTGGACTTAAAAAAGCCAATCAACAGGAGGTCAACCAACTGGTTAACGGCATACTTCTTCTTGACCGGTGCCTGGATTACCTTCTTTTTGACATAGTTATTGACCATTGATTTAGTCAACGGTTCCACGCCAATTCCCGTCAAGTGCTCGTTAACAATTGTTACAACCTGGTCAATATACAGCTCTAGTGCCGGTAATTCCTTCCAGTAGGGAAAGCGAACCTGCGCCAGCTGTTTTTTCCATCGTGTGTACTGGTTTTGCTCGGTCATCTTACTGCCCCCTTATTCTTTAGCCGTTACGCCAAGTGATTTTCCGTTGTACTGATCGGTCATTAGGACCCTTTCCAATACCTTGGCTAGTTCACTTGCACTCACCCCATGGCCGACTAGTGGTTGACCTTCATCGGTTAGGACCGCTGGGGTTGAATTAGCCACTAGCGGTGGGGTGCGAATTATGGTGTACGGTAGTTCTAGTTCATCAATCATTTTAATCGCATACTGGTAAGACCAGAGTAGCTCCTGCGCATTGGGGCCATACCATTGCCGGAGCTGCTCACTAGTCAGCTCATCGGCCGTTCCCGCCATGGACAACATCACAATCTTACGCGGAACAAAGAGTGCGTGGTCAAGCATCGTTGCCAGTACCTGGGCCTGGTCATCAACTGGCTCGTTGACTTGGGGCAGCCAGCACAACTGATCACCACGCTGGAACTCAAATTTAAAGTTTCCCTGCACAACCGCGTCATACAGTTTTTTCATAATAAGCTGGCTAAGGTTATCATGCCGCCGACTAACAATTACAGTTCTTCCCATTCGACCATCCCTTCACGTACTTGCTAGCTAATAGGCCATTAATTCATCTTCTACGGTGGAATCTTCAATCCGAACATCCGTGATGGTACTTTGCTCGAGTAGTGGTAACAGCGCCTGAATATTACCGGTATATAAGAAGCGGGTCTCATTTTGCGATTCACCCAGCATATGGGCACCGAGCTTAATTGCAACATCGATCGGTAGCCCAGTCCCGGTAACCGTGACGGTACAGTCAACCCCGTCATTCATACTAAGGTCACGGGCCGAGGTTAAGCGGTCACTGCTAAAGTAGTAGATGGTATTGGCAAACCGCATCATGGTTGAGACATCGCCACTAGTAAAGATTACCACTGAATTAGTCTTAGCCGCATAGTCTTTCACCAAGTTACCAATCGTCTGCCGGGTCTCTTCGTTTAATTGGTCAAGGCTGTCGCTCAAGAAGACGACTGGCCGGCGTAGAGCTAATAGTATGATAATTCGCAGTACTTGCTGTTCACCCGCGTTCAATTCTGCTATTTTTTCATCGTACTTAATCCCCAACGGTAGGAGCATCTGTAAGGTCTGCTTAACATCGAGGGCACCTTTAACATGCTTAACAGCACGGCCGATTGCCTTTTCGACTGTTTTTCCTTTTAAGGCAACCTGGTCAAAGGACGCCACCACCCGTTCGGGATGGCGCCTGAATTTAGTGATATCTTCACCATTAATTTGGGCCGAACCTTCGATAATCTTACCCTGCCCTTGCAATAACTGTTCTAACGCCAGGGCGGTTCCCTTATTTTCACTACAGATCGCCACCATTTTCGGCGACATCAGGCCTAGTGAAACCTCTTCTAGTTGGTCGCCTGACTTGGCCTCAAAGGTTAAATTGCTCAATACCACACTACTCACTATTAATCCCCTCCATACTTTAAGTATAATTTTATCATTTTTATAAAGCGGTTAATCACCCACTATCAATTAATTTCAAATTTATAATAGATAACGGGTCAAAAAGACGATTTAAATATTACTCTTCGAATGCGTTTTAGCGTATAATTAAACATGTTTATTAACTGATCAAATTAATTCAGTAGTTATAGTTAAAGGAAGTATCACGAATGACAGCAATGAATATCCTATACATTTCAATTGAGGGTAACACCCGTGCCTTTCTTCACCGTATGCAAGAATTTGCAGAACAACAACATATTCTTAATCCAAACAATCCGCTAATTAAGCTCAAAGAGATCGGCCCGCAGGATGCCCCCGCACAAGAAAGCGCCCCCTTCTTTGTTTTCGTTCCCACTTACCTTACCGGCGGCAACGGAATTGACAATGGCTTTACCGAGATTATGACAAATGCCCTTGGTGAATACATTGAGGATGGTCATAATGCCAAATACTGTATCGGTGTCGTTGGCTCTGGTAATCGCAACTTTAACGAGCAATACTGCCTAACTGCCCGGAAGTACGCTCAAATATTTGACGCACCCTTCCTTGATAATTATGAGTTACGGGGGACCACCGTTGATACCGAGCGGATTTACAATGTCCTGGCACGGCAATGGGCAAAAGTCACCAACGAGTAATTAGCCTTACAAATAAGGACTGTGGCTTAAGTCCGTTATATCGATCAAAAGTTACCAGCACAGTATATAAATGGCCTCAAGTATTCGGAAAACCCGAACGCTTGAGGCCATTTGTACTCGCGGGGGTGCTTTACGTCGAAAAAACAAAGCCGTAACCGACTTCGGTCTCACGTCCCCTTATCGATCTTACTATTCTGACTTTTCGTCCCCTGTGCAAATAATCCAGGTTAGGCCGTAGCGGTCTACAATTTGGCCCATCATCCGGCCACCTACCCAGTCGCCAAAGGGAACCGTTACCCGCTGTTCATCATCATCGGCCAGTTGTTTAAAAAATTGCCGTGCCCGGTCCTTTTCATCACCAAAACTTAGGATAATTGAAATTAGTGACGAACTCTGGGGCGTCCCCATCGTTGCATCGGCGCAAATAATTTTTTGACCCGCAACTGAGAATTCACCATACAGTGTTGTCCCTGCTAAGTCCTCCGTGGTCAGGCCGATATTTTCCGCCTGTTCCCTGTTTAGTGGTTGGTGGTATGTAATTTCCGCACCAAAGTTTTGAACGTAGTAGTCCATCGCTTCCTTAGCATTTTCAAAAGTTAAGTACGGGTATATTTTTACCGTCATATCTATCCTCCGTAAAAATCTTCGCTTTTGATTATATGGTTCCTGGCCCGTGTCGTCAAATTGGTCTAGTAAGTTCTTGTTCCGGCTCACTTTAAGTAAAACGTTTTATTGTGCTATAATAAGTTGGCGAATTAATTAATCTGAAAGGACGAATCTTGTGGAAAATGTAAAAAAGCATAGTCCGCTGTTAATCCTCGGCTTACTGCTGCTCGGGGTTTGTATGCGGATGCCGATCACGTCAATTCCGTCAGTGGTCGCTGAAATTGCCCAAACTTTTAAAGTACCGACAACCAGTCTTGGGATTTTAACCACCATCCCCCTCCTCTGCTTCGGTCTACTATCATCCGTTGTTTCTGCAACTGCCCAGCGGATCGGTAACGAATTAACCTTGACAATTGCGATGGTACTAATGTTTATCGGTTCCTATCTCCGGATCATTAGTTTCTCCCTTCTAATGGTGGGGACGGTGATGGTCGGGATCGCAATCACCTGTATCAATGTCCTTTTACCGGCAATTGTAACGGATAAATTCCCATCCCGGATTGGGAGCGTGACCGGGATGTACAATACGGCGATGACGCTTTTTGCAGCAATCGGGGCCTACGCAATTACGCCAATTGCCCACCATAGCAGCTGGCAGACGGCCGTAATCATCATTAGCGCCATCGCTCTAGTTACCGCCATCGTGTGGTTACCGAACCTTAAGTACAACGAAATGAACGGGGCTGACAATGACGCAACGGGAACTAATATGTGGAAGAAGCGTAACGCCTGGTGGCTCCTGCTCTTCTTTGGTTTTCAATGTTTTGTCTTCTACAGCGTCGTCGCCTGGTTACCAACCATTGCCAAAACTGCGGGACTAAGTGGTGACCAAGCTAGTATGATTGCTGGCCTATTCCAGCTCTTTGCCTTGCCATTTGCCTTTACGGTACCGGTTATTGCCACCAAGATGACTAACCGGCAACCGATTATGCTTGCGGCCGGGATTGCCTCGATGATCGGGACCGTAATGATGTTTTTCGCGGTCAACTCCTTTGCCTACTTCTGTGTAGTGGCCTTCTTATTGGGGGCCGGTTCCACAACTACCTTTGTATTGGCAATGACCCTCTTTGGCCTCAAGACCAAGAGTGCAGCGGATACCCGTAACCTATCGGGAATGGTCCAATCGCTGGGTTACCTCATTGCCGCCCTCGGTCCAATTATCGTCGGTAACCTAAACGCCCAAACCCATAGCTGGTTTGCCAGTGTGATCGTCATCCTGATCGCTGCCTTCCTATTTACGGTCTTTGGGATGCTTGCGGAGCGCCACCAATACATCTAAATTCATACAAAAAATGGTTGGGATTTACCCAACCATTTTTTAGTATGAGGCGATAATCTTAGCCACTATTACTCACTAACACTTGCCCTAGTTATGTATATTAGGCCGTCAACCGGTTGCTAGTCGATAAAAAACTTTTGCTCTAGACCACTTTTAGTATTTCAACAAGTAAATCCATTTATGGAGCGCTTTATCCCTGGTGGGCCATTTTAATGTACGCCGGAAACCGGTTCCTTTTATAGTGCAGACTAGCGTTGGAGAGTATATAATTGGAACGGTGAAATAATTTCTGTAATTTCAGAAGGAGTGAACATTTTGGCTACAGAAAACAAAGCTGTTATTACATTGTTTGGTGCTACTGGTGACCTCGCAAAGCGGAAGCTGTACACCGCCCTTTTCAAGCTCTACCAAAAGGGTTACCTGCAAGATCACTTTGCATTACTTGGTACCTCCCGTCACGAATACAGTGACGAAGAATTCCAAGAGGTAGTTCGTGAATCAATCAAGGATGTTGAAGAAACCCGCGATGGTGAAGCACAAGACTTTTCCAAGCATTTCTTCTACAAGTCACACGACGTTACTAAGCCTGAACACTACACGATCTTAAAGAAGCGGATCGAAGAATTGGACAAGCAATTCGGTGCGGAAGGCAACCGGCTCTTCTACATGTCAATGGCTCCCCAATTCTTTGGTACCATTGCCATGAACTTAAAGAAGCAAGACCTGCTTTCTGACGATGGCTTCAACCGTCTCGTTATTGAAAAGCCATTCGGTCGTGACTTTGACTCCGCTAAGAAGTTAAATGACGAATTATCCGAAACCTTTGATGAAAACCAAATTTTCCGGATCGACCACTACCTGGGTAAGGAAATGGTTCAAAACATCCAAGCACTGCGCTTTGGTAACACCATTATCGAATCACTGTGGAACAACCGTTACATCGACAACATCCAAGTTACCCTGAGTGAAAAGCTGGGGGTTGAAGAACGTGCCGGTTACTACGACCACTCTGGTGCCCTGCGTGACATGGTTCAAAACCACATCATGCAAATCGTTGCCCAATTGGCAATGGAACAACCAGTTTCCTTTACGGATACTGATGTGCGGGTAGAAAAGATTAAGGCCCTGCGGAGTCTGCGTGTTTACACCCCATCCGAAGCTGCTGCTAACTTTGTTCGTGGCCAATACGACGCTGGTGATGGCACGGAAGCTTACCGCTCTGCTGATGGTGTTGATCCTGAATCAGGTACTGAAACCTTCGTTGCAGCTAAGTTACTGTTTGATAACTACCGCTGGTCAGGTGTACCATTCTACGTTCGGACTGGTAAGAAGTTAGCTGACAAGTTTACCCGGATTGACGTTGTCTTCAAGAAGCCATTGATCGATATCTTTGCTGATCCACGGAACGAAAGTGACCAATCACTGAACTCCAATGTTTTGACCATCTTCGTTGAACCAAAGTCTGGCTTTGCTATGCAATTAAACGCCAAGCGTGCTGGTCAAGGCTTCACTACGCAACCAGTTGACCTGAAGTACTTACAAAGTGATACCGACAAGAAGGAATCACCAGAACCATACGAACGTCTCTTCCACGATGCTCTGGAAGGTAACCACACCAACTTTGCATCATGGGCTGAAATTGCCTACGCTTGGAAGTTTGTTGACGTTATTCGGAAGCTTTGGGATATTGAAAAACCACAATTCCCTAACTACATCCCTGGCTCAATGGGTCCTGCTGCCTCTGACGAACTCTTAGCTCGTGACGGCCGCAAGTGGGTTTACCGTTTGAACCACTAATAATTTACCCTAAGACTGAGAATCATTCTCGGTCTTTTATTGTTTATTAAAGAGCGTCTTTAGTTTAGAATCTTTTTGAACTGCTTTCGTGTTATCGGTTGCACACAAAAATTTTTTTGCTATAATGGACATTGTGAAAATAGTTACATGTTTTTCTTTTAGAGGAGAGTGACTTTAATGTCAGAGAACAAAGCACAAATCGGTGTTGTCGGTTTAGCTGTTATGGGTAAAAACCTTGCATTGAACATTGAAAGTCGTGGCTTCACGGTTGGTGTATACAACCGTCACCGCAATCGTACTGACGAAATGATGAAGGATCACAGTGACAAGAAGCTGGTTCCTAGTTACACGATTGAAGACTTTGTTGATTCACTTGAAAAGCCTCGTCGTATTCTATTAATGGTTAAGGCTGGAAAGCCAACTGACGCTGTTATTGACGAACTGCTTCCTCTGCTTGACAAGGGTGACGTTCTGATCGATGGTGGGAACACTAACTTCCACGACACCATGGCCCGGAACGCTAAGTTGGACAAGTCTGGTATCAACTTCATCGGTATGGGTGTTTCCGGTGGTGAACTTGGTGCCCTCCACGGTCCCGCTCTGATGCCAGGTGGTCAAAAGGAAGCTTACGACTTAGTTGCTCCTATTCTGACCCAAATTGCTGCTAAGGCTGAAGAAGACGGTAAGCCATGTGTTGCTTACATCGGCCCTAACGGTGCCGGTCACTATGTAAAGATGGTTCACAACGGTATCGAATATGGTGATGAAGAATTAATCGACGAAAGTTACAACATCATGCGTAACGTTCTGAAGATGCCAGTTGACGAGATCGCTAAGACCTTTGCTGAATGGAACAAGGGTGAACTGTCCAGCTACTTAGTTGACATTACTGCTGATATTCTTACTCGTAAAGATGACCTTGGTGACGACAAGAACAAGCCAATCGTTGACATGATTCTTGACCGTGGTGCCAACAAGGGTACTGGTAAGTGGAGTTCAGAAACGGCCCTTGAAGGTGGCGCTCCACAATCAGTTATCACTGAAGCTGTTTACGCTCGTTACATCTCCATGATGAAGGACGAACGGGTAGCTGCAAGCAAGGTTTTGCCAGAAGTTACTGAATCCATCTCCATTGATGACAAGAAGGAATTGATTGAAAAGGTTCGTCAAGCCCTTTACTTCGGTAAGGTTATGTCCTACGCTCAAGGATTCGAACAAATGCGGATCGACTCCGAACGCTACAACTGGAACCTGAAGATGGGTGAACTGGCACAGATTTGGCGTGCTGGTTGCATCATTCGTGCACAATTCCTGCAAAACATCACTGATGCCTTCGACAAGAACCCTGACTTGAAGAACCTGCTTCTGGACGACTACTTCAAGGACATCGCCAAGAAGTACCAAAAGGCTATCCGGGACATCGTTGCTCTTGCTGTTAAGGCTGGTATTCCAGTTCCTGCCCTTAGCGCTGCTATTAGCTACTACGACTCCTACCGTGCAGAAGTCGTTCCTGCTAACCTGCTGCAAGCACAACGTGACTACTTCGGTGCTCACACTTATGAACGTGTTGACCGCCCAGGTAACTACCACTACACTTGGTACAAGGAACAATAATAAATGCGTTAAAGCAGTGGGAGTGTGACAGACGTCGGTTACGACTTCGCCTTTACGACGCGTAGCTAGGCTATCTGCCACCCCCGCGAGTACAAATAGGCCTCAAGCGTTCGGGTTTTCCGAATGTTTGAGGCCTATTTGTATATCACGGCTGTTGACTTTTGATCGATATAACGGACTTAAGTCACAGCCCCTTTTTAGTTTAAAGAATAAACGGCGTTAAGTATTGGGGGATTACCGCAGCTTAACGCCGTTATTATATCTGGCTTTATTTGGGGTTCATTTCCAGGGTCCCCAAGGTCTCCTCATGTTGGCTAAGGTCGAGCCCCCGTGCTTCTGCCGCCTTCGAAACCCGAATCGGCATTACCCGCCGTAATCCTTTAATGATGACCATTGAAAATACAAAGGCCAGCACTACCGTTATCAGTGTTGCTAGTAGCTGGATTCCAAACAGGTGCCAACCACCGCCCACTAGCAGGCCATCATACTTCACTTGCCCATTAACACTATGCTGGGCAAACAGGCCGGTCGCAATGCTACCCCAGATTCCGCTAAGTCCATGGCAGCCAAAGGCATCTAAGGTATCATCAATTGATGGAAACAGTGGCTTAATTTCAGTAATAAAATAAAAACTGATGGTCGCCGCAATTAGGCCAATCCATAATGCCGCATTAATGGAAACATATCCCGTGGCCGGCGTAATTGCCACCAAGCCACAGAGCGACCCGGTACAGGTTCCCACTAGAGTAACGTGACCAGTTTGGTGAACCTCCAGGAGTTGCCAAGCAACCATTGCCGCGGCCGATGAAACGGTCGTCGTAATCATCGCTTGAGCGGCCACATCATTAATCGCTAAGGCCGAGCCCGCATTAAAGCCGTACCAGCCAATCCATAAGATTGCTGTTCCTAGCAGTACCCAGGAACGGTTGGCCGGTTTATCATTACGAAAGTAACGTGGTCCTACGCCAATTGAAAGTGCTAAGGCAGTAACCCCTGCATTAATGTGAACAACCGTCCCACCGGCAAAGTCAAGTGCCCCGAGCCTAGCAAGCAAGCCACCGCCCCACACCATGTGGACCAGGGGATAGTAAACAACAATTGACCAGCAGATAATAAAGGCAGTCAAGAACTTAAAACGTACCCGGCCAACGACCGCCCCGACAAACAAGGCCGGGGTGATGATCGCAAACATCATCTGAAATAGTGCGTAAATTCCCTGCGGAATCCTCGTTCCGGTTAAGTGATCCAAAACGACGTGGTTAAACATGATTGCGTGTAGGTTACCAATGACTCCCAAACTATTGCCACTAAATGACAGTGAATACCCAACTACCACCCATAGGATCACCGCTAAACCACAGATGTAAAAAACCGACAGTAAAGTGTTAACCGCATTACGACGGGCCACCATCCCTCCATAAAAGAAGGCTAGTCCTGGTGTCATAAAAAAGACCAGGACACTGGCAATCATTACAAATAAAGTATTGGCCGTACTCATTAACACTCACTCCTTGAAACATTTGCTAACCACTATACGGCCTTCGTTCGCCCATTACAACGTCTCGATAAAAAAGCATTAATTATGAGTCAGAGTGACGGTAAAACTTAAATTAATTACCTAATCGGCGGCCGGGACTTTATTAATTAATGGCCTAGTCCGTTGCTTTTACCAACATCCCATTCTTGATTCGGTACTTACTATAATTGCTTAAAATTTTTACTAATAGCTAGCCAGGATACAAACTAACGGCCGGTACCACCCTTCTTTCTTGCTCTTTATCAAGCAGATTAGGTAAAAATAATAAAACCCTAAATTTCAAGAATAAGTTAGCCACTGGACTCAAATAAATAATACTGAC
>NZ_JBJEEL010000016.1:0-15634 GCF_051873035.1 Limosilactobacillus sp. | reverse complement strand
TAGTCCGTGTTGTGGTCATGATGAGGCAGAAAATTTACCTCTCCCACAGTATGTCCAATAGCATACCTTAATAAAATACCACAAATAATCATGGTATTCAATCATCAATTATTCAACCGTATCAATTTGGTCGAAACCAAGCTCAGCTGAGGTCTCCCGACCGAACATTTCCACGTTCACCTTCAGCTTCTGCTTTTCGTGGTCAACCTCGGTAACCTTACCAGTCAAATCGGCGAATGGACCAGCGATTACCTTAACCGTATCGCCTTCCTTTACGTCGATATCACTAACCGTAATATCGGCACCCATCCGCTTCATAATCCGTTCTACCTCTTCGGGAAGGAGTGGGGTTGGCTTAGAACCACCACCGTGAGAACCAAGGAATCCAGTTACTCCAGGGGTGTTACGAGCAATGTACCATGCTTGGTCAGTCATGATCATCTCAACTAGGACGTAACCAGGGAAGGTATTTTCAACAACTTCCTTTGCCTTACCATCCTTGACTTCACGAACAGTTTCTTCAGCGACGACTACCCGGAAAATGTAGTCTTGCATTCCCATTGATTGGGCCCGTGATTCCAGGTTACTCTTCACCCGGTTTTCGTAACCGGCGTAGGTATGCAGCACATACCAACGTTTTTCATGTGATTCCACGATGAATCCTCCTTTTAATTTTGCCAAAATAAAAAAACTTCGTCGATCCACGAAGTTTCATCACCGTTAGTATAACAGACCGCTACTTGTTTTACCACTAATTACTAAACAAATAGCTTCATCAATAACTGAATCAGCCAGTCGAAGAGGGCAAAGAAGAGCACGAAGAAGAGGGTTAGGGAAATAACAATCGTTGTATCCCGGCGGTTTTCCCGTGCAGTCGGCCAAACAACCAGCTTCATTTCATGGTTAACACTTTTGATAAAACGAATTAAGTGCATGTTTGCCTCCACCTATTTACTTTCGCGGTGAAGTGTATATTCCCCGCAATGTTTACAGAATTTACGTAATTCTAAACGTTCTTGCCGTTGAGGGTTGGCAGTGATCGTATAGTTACGAGCACCACACTTGGTACATTCCAAGGCAACTTTTTTCTGGGACATACTAACACCTCCACACATTCCTAAGGTTATCACGAATGACTACCGGAAAGCAAGCAGGTCGGCACAGTCTTAATACATCAGTATTCGCAAAAGCTTCCCCCGCGCCCGACTTAACGCACTTTGTACTTTTCGTTTACTACACCCCATTTTATGCGCAGCTTCAGCCGTCGAATAGCCCTGGTGAATGCAGATTAGCACTTCCCGCTCAAAGTACGAACACTCCTTCACCAGTTCACGGACACTAGCCTGGCAAAAAGTAATTTCCTCGGGCCGGCAATTACGGTAATCGGATAAGGTCTCCGTATCATTATCCGTCATCGCCGCTAAGAGGCCGGCCGGAATTCGCTTATTGGCCTGCCGGGCCCGGTAGAGGTCTAAAATACGGTTAACTAAACTTTGCTTTAAAAAACCACTAAATTGACCAACCGATGCTCCATGGTAAGACAAAATCACCTTAACCATTACTATCCGGGCCTCTTGCTCCCAATCGGCCAACTCCAAGTCAGGAATAAAAAACTGCTGCCATAGCTTGCGGACTAACGGATAGTAGCGACGAAAGGTTTCTATTAATTCCTGTTCGTCAACCTTCTGCCAGCCAATCCGTAGAGTTTCCCCCTTGTTTTTCCCCTTTTCATGATCCAAACGCATTAGTAAATCTCCCTAAATAAGTGCATTGACCCGTCACGATTTTCAACCAGCCAGGTGCTGATTGCCAGGATCATGGTATTTGCCTTCCCCATAGTCCGGCGCAGATAGTTTGCAAAATCCACGTGTCTGCTGATAATTTATCAAACCGCCTGAAGCAGGACAAGGCTGTCACGCCAGAAGTAAAACGTCCAATCGAACGCTAATCTAATAATTAATACCTTATCTACCTTATTAACTAACTAAGTGATTTTAGAAATATGAAAGCGTTATCATTTACTGACTAGTTGATAAGTGAAGGAGCTCTTATAGCGACTAAAAGTCATCAGCACGGTACACAAACGGCCTCAAGCACTTGGGAAACCCGAATACTTGAGGCCGATCTATAGCAGGGGTACTACTACCCCTTACCAGCGCTAAATATTATTTTCCTAAGGGGTGACGGGAGTTAAACCCTTGATAGATCAATAATCCCGCAGCAACACTGGCATTGAGGCTCTGGACATGACCAATCATAGGGATTGTCAGCATCTCGTCGCAGTTTTTCTTTAGCAAAGAAGAAATTCCCTTACCTTCGTTACCAATTACTAGTGCAACGGCCCCATGGGCATCCCACTGTCGGTAATCCTTCCCCTTCATATCGGTACCAAAAAGCCAGACCCCCCGGTCTTTTAGTTCCTTAGCAGTTTGGACCAGGTTGGTTACCCGGGCAACGGGAACATGTTCAAGGGCCCCCGTCGACGTTTTCGCAACTACTGAGGTTAGGCCCACGGCCCGGCGACGAGGAATAATAATTCCATGCACACCCGCCGCATCCGCGGTCCGAATAATCGAACCAAGGTTATGCGGGTCTTCCAATTCGTCCAGGATCAAGAAGAAGGGATCCTCACCCTTTTGCTGGGCATTAGCAAAAAGGTCATCAATCTCAGCATAGTGGTAAGCTGCGACCGCTAACGCCACCCCCTGGTGATTTTGGTGGTCCGTTAACTGGTCAAGCTTGGTCTTCGGGACTGTCGAAATGACTAACCGCTTTTCCTTGGCGAGCTTAATAATTTCAGCAATTGCGTCTGCCTTCAAGCCAGCCTGGATAAAGACCTTATTAATCTCTTGGTCGGCCTTCAGTGCCATTACGGCCGGATGACGACCAATGATAAAATCAGTATTCTCAGTCTTCATGCTTAGTTCTCCCCTCTTCGACCTGTTGAATGCACCATTCAGCTAATTCCGCTAACCGGTCTTGCTGGCCCGATAGCTGCAGGTAGCCCATTAAGGCCTCAAAGCCGGTTGAAATCCGGTAGGTCAATACTGCCGTGTGCTTAGCATGGGTATGACTATTAGCATTCCGGCCCCGCTTAAAATACGACCACTCCTCTTCACTGAGCAGGTCGTCAGTTTTCATAAGGTCAATTAATGCTGCCTGGGCCTTCGCCGAGACGTAGTGGGTCGCCAGGTGCTGGAGCTTAGTGGGCTTACTAAGTCCCTTGCTCAATAAGTGTTGTCGGATAAAGACTTCATAAACGGCATCCCCTAGATAGGCCAGGGCGATCCCGTTTAGTTGACGGTAATCTGCTTGTTCCATTTTTCAGTTAATTACTCCTTCTTGTAGCGTGTTCCCTGGGGTGTATCTTCCAAGATAATCCCCTGTTTCTTAAGGTCGTCCCGAATTTGGTCGCTACGGGCAAAATCCTTATTCTTTCGTGCCTGGTTACGTTCCGCAATGAGCTGCTTGATCCGTTCATCGTCAATTTCATTACTGTGCGCAACCAACTTGATCCCAAAGATCCCGACAAGTTGGGCTAGCTTATTCTGATATGCTTGCAGGGCCGCTTGTTTGACCGTTGGCCGCTGGGCATAGGTATTGGCCGCCTTCACTAATTCATAAACTACCGCGATCCCGTTTTGGACGTTGATATCATCATCCATTACTTCCGTAAAGCGCGTCGTAAAATCAGCTAACTGCTTGGTAACTGCTTCATCGTCGCCTGCCTGGGCATCCTGCTTACGATAGGCTAAATTATCATAGGCCGTTTGAATATGGTTCAAATTATTTTGTGCATCCGTCAGGTTATCCTTACTGTATTGGATAGGCCGCCGGTATTGCGTTGTTGCCATAAAGAAGCGTAGTACTTGGGGATCAACCGTCTTGATAATATCGTGAACAGTCACAAAATTATGTAAGGACTTACTCATCTTCTCATTGTCCTTACCAATCGTGACAAAGCCGTTATGCATCCAATAACGGACAAATTTCTTGCCCGTGGCCGCCTCACTTTGGGCAATTTCATTTTCATGGTGCGGGAACTCCAGGTCCTGACCGCCCGCATGAATATCAATCGTTTCGCCCAGGTACTTAGTTGACATTACTGAACATTCAATGTGCCAGCCCGGACGACCCTTTCCCCATGGTGAATCCCAGCTGATCTCACCCGGTTTAGCCGCCTTCCACAGGGCGAAGTCCATTGGATCCTCCTTCTTGCCGATCTCATCCGCACTGACGTGTTCACTTGCCCCTACTTCTAGGTCGTCAATGGATTGACCGGAGAGTTGGCCATAGTGCTTAAACTTACGGGCGCGGTAATAGACATCACCAGCACTCTCGTAGGCGTAACCATTATCAACTAGTTTTTGAATAAAGCTAATAATTTCGGGAATATTTTCCGTTGCCCGGGGATGCTTAGTAGCTGGTTCAATATTGATCGCCGTCGTATCCTCCATAAAGGCCTTAATAAACTTGGCCGCCAGCTGGGGAACTGTGATACCCTCGGCGTGGGCTTCCTTGATCATCTTATCATCAACGTCCGTAAAGTTAGAAACGTAGTTAACCTGGTAACCCTTAAATTCCAGGTAGCGCCGAACGGTGTCAAAGGCAATGGCACTCCGCGCATTTCCAATGTGAATGTAGTTATAAACGGTGGGGCCACAGACGTACATATTAACAACACCCGGATGTAATGGTTTAAACTCTTCCTTTTTCCGCGTTAAAGTATTGTAAATTGTTAGCACATTAATCTTCTCCCATCGTTTGAATTACTAATTCTCAGTTTCCCAATAATTTTACCACATTCACTTGCTAAGCAGAATTATCAAGGCGTGCTTCGGTAATTTTAATTGGTTTACAAATCCTTGACCTTTTAGTCATACTTTCTTCACATTCTATTGGTACTATAATAACCGTAGCAAGGAGCTAATCTTTACTACATCAATGAAACCTATTATTTTTCAATTACTCCTCCCAATAGTAACCGAAAAATGAATAACTTACGAAATCTCCCCCAAGATTATCGTAATACTCCCTAATGAGATAGCACCTCCCAAGCTATCTCTTTTTTTGTGGTTAATAATATATAAAAAGGCCCCAAGCATCCGGAAATGCTTGGGGCCTTACTTATTATTCGTAGGAACACTACCTACTAGTAATTATTTTTTATCCTTACCTTGCTTAGGCTTGGACTTAGCTGACGAGTCGTCACTTGAACTCTGATTGTCAATTCCCCGCTGTGAATGCAGTGGACGGGCAAAGATCATCCGACCAGCATCGGTCTGCAGGGCACTAGTGACTTCGACTTCAATGGGCTTGTTCATAAAGAAACGTCCGTCCTCAACGACGACCATTGTACCGTCATCAAGGTAGGCAACCCCTTGTTGCCGTTCCGTCCCCTTCTTGACAACGACCACCTTTAGCTTCTCGCCAGGAATTACCCGGGGGCGTAATGATTTTGCCAGGTTATTGATGTTCAATACATCAACGTTTTGGAATTGGATAACCTTATTTAGGTTGTAGTCATTAGTAACAATGGCCCCATCAACCTTCTTGGCCAGGGCAATTAACTTACTGTCCACCTCAGGAATATCCTCAAAGTCACCATCGTACATCTCAATGGGAACGATCTTTTCCTTCCGCAGTTTATTTAAAATATCCAAACCGCGCCGTCCCCGCACCCGCTTAATACTTTCGCCCGAGTCCGCGATGTACTGTAGTTCATAGAGAACAAAATTTGGTACCAGTAGGGTTCCTTCCAAGAACCCCGTCTTAACCAGGTCGTAGATACGACCATCAATCAAAATATTAGTATCCAGGATCTTGTAATGGTGATAGTTGGCATCCTGACGTTTAATCACACTGTTTTTGTCACCATTGTCCTTATTATGCCGGATAAATGCTAAATTCTTCCATTCATCTAACCGCGAGGTCCCAATTTGAAAGCCATAATAACTAAAGACCACCATTAGTAAAATTGGTAACACATTGTTGATGACCGGAATCCGGGTCCGCCATAGGGGGATTGAGATCAAGACGGCTAATACCAGGCCCAGAATTGTCAGTAATGCCCCAAAGAAAATATAGATCGGGCTCTTACTCGTGAGGTCATGTTCAACTTGGTGGATAACCTTAACGGTTGGTTTTACGAGTACTAAGGATAATAGCCAGAAAATAATTGCACCAATTGCGATATCCATAAATACCAACACGGCCGGGTCTAACCGCCAATTTAAAATATCCCAGAACAGGGGCAGGTAGTAAAAACCAACCGTGGCCCCCAAAACGATATAAATCAAGCGAATAATTCGTTTCAGCATTAAATGCATCCCTCCTTAATTAAGGGCCAGTCGTAACGCTTCACGTAGCGTTGTGACGCCGACCACTTCAATTCCGGTCGGTGGGTTCCAGCCCTTTAAGTTATTTTTAGGAATAAAGATTCGTTCAAAACCGAGTTTTTGCGCTTCCGCTACCCGTTGCTCAATCCGGTTTACCCGGCGAATCTCACCGGTCAGCCCGACTTCACCTACGAAGGCATCGGCCGGCCGGGTTCCCTTGTCGCGGTAACTAGACGCAATACTAATTGCGATTGCCAGGTCAATTGCTGGTTCGTCCAGCTTAACGCCCCCTGCTGCCTTCAGGTAGGCATCCTGGTTTTGTAACATCAGGTTAGCGCGCTTTTCCAGTACCGCCATAATTAATGATACTCTGTTTCGGCTCAAACCGGTAGCAGTCCGCTGGGCATTACCGTAAACAGTGGGGGTTACTAATGCCTGGATCTCGACTAAAATTGGCCGGGTTCCTTCTAGAGAAACTACCACGGCGGACCCGGTAGCATCCTTTAATCGCTCTTCTAGGAAAATTTCTGAAGGATTCTTAACCTCACTCAGGCCGTTAGTGTGCATTTCAAAGATCCCCAGCTCATTAGTTGAACCAAACCGGTTTTTAACAGAACGAAGGATCCGGTAGGTATGGTGAAGGTCCCCTTCAAAGTAAAGGACCGTGTCCACCATGTGTTCCAAGATCTTTGGCCCCGCTAAGGCTCCCCCCTTGGTCACGTGGCCCACCACAAAGATGGTAATGTTATTACTCTTAGCAATCTGCATTAACTGTGCCGTTACTTCCCGAATCTGGGAGACACTACCGATTGCCGAGCTGACATCGGTCGCCTGCATGGTCTGAACAGAGTCAATCACCACAAACTCCGGCTTAATGTTGCGAATTGTTTCCTTAATACTATCCATGTTGGTTTCTGGATAGACATAGAATTCATCCCCAGCCACGCCGAGTCGTTCCGCCCGCATCTTAATCTGGGTACCACTTTCTTCACCAGAGACATATAAAACCCGGTGGTGGTCGTCACTCAACTGCCCCGAAACCTGGAGTAGAAGCGTCGACTTCCCGATTCCCGGGTCACCACCAATAAGGATCAATGACCCAGGGACAATCCCGCCACCAAGGACCCGGTTTAGTTCGTTTAACCGGGTCTTGATCCGCGGGGTTTCCTTACTGTTAATTTCGCTAATTTTTTGCGGCTTGGCAACTAACCCGGTTAACGTGGTTGTCGCGTGTTTTTTAGCCCCTGACGTCGATTGAACTTGTTCTTCGACTAGGCTATTCCATTCGCCACAGTTGGGACACCGTCCTAAATAGCGTGGTGAATTATAGCCACAATTTTGACAAACATACTGTGTCCGCACTTTTGCCATCAATAATGCTCCTTACTTTTGCGTTGATCCAAAGCCACCTGTTCGCTGGGCCCGGGGCGCCGTCTCGCCATCTGCTAACAGGTAGGGCATAAAAATCCCTTGACCGATCCGCTCTCCCTTCTTGATATGGTAATCCCGGAGGCCATAATTAATTAATTGGAAGAAGATTTCGCCCTCATTGCCTTCATTATTATAGTAGTCGGCGTCAACAATCCCGACCCCGTTAGGTAAGACTAACCGGCGCTTTAATGGGCCACTTGACCGGTTGGCTAGTAACAAGAATTCTCCCGCCTGCATGTAGGCCTTAATCCCGGTCGGTACTAAATACGGCTTTAAGCAGGCATCGGCCGCTTGAAAGTCAGCTGCACTCACCGTTTTTTGTTCGTGCAACTTCCAAAGCGTCTTCAAAAAATTCCCCTTCCAAATGGATGGTAAGGTGAAGTCTTCGGCCGCCGCAAAGTCGTAGCCAGCAGCCTGGGTCGTCTGCCGTTGTGGCAAGTTAAGGCCCTGGTTGCGTTTCGTTGAAACAATTTCGAATCCCCGTTTCATTTTTCTCACTCCAGCTATTTTAAATTACTATCATTGTATTATAAGATAGTTTAGATTCCATTGGTATTGCTTAGCTTGACTTTTCTACCGACTTTATTGAAAATTAATCTTGAATGGATGTGATTCTATGGAATTTGTTGTTGAAGGTAATAAACTGATTGCACGGGACCAATTTCATCCGCTAATTGGAGAATTGAGCTTCCCAGCAGTTGCCGCTAACCGGGTTGTCGTCGAGCGGGTCTTTGTTAATCCCGACTTTCGCGGGCAGGGAATTGCAAACGACCTCGTTAAACACTTTGTCGAGTACGCTACCCAGCAACAGTTAACGGTAAAACTGATGTGCCCGTTTGCCAAGGCGGAATTTCGCCGTCATCCGGAATATCAGAAGCTGCTCTTACCAAAGGATCGGATGAATTAAGGAGGAAACTAAATGAATCAAGACGAACTAAAAGCACAAACTGGCCGCGAATCGGTCAAGTACATTAAATCTGGGATGACGGTTGGACTGGGAACCGGTTCAACGGTTCGCTACATGGTAGACGAACTGGGCAAGCAGGTCCAGGCCGGTAACTTAACGGACATCACGGGGGTTACTACTTCCCGCCGGACCGCTAAGCAGGCCCAGGAACTGGGGATTACCATCAAGGATATCGACGAAATCGACCACATTGACCTTTGTATCGATGGTGCCGACGAGGTTAGCGATGACTTCCAAGGTATCAAGGGTGGCGGTGGTGCCCTCCTCTGGGAAAAGATTGTCGCCAACGCTTCTAACAAGATTATTTGGATCGTAGATGAAAGCAAGCTCGTACACCAACTTGGCAAGTTCCCATTGCCGGTTGAAGTGGTCCCATTTGGTGCTCAACTGGTCTTCAACCGTTTAGAAAAGAAGGGCTACCACCCTACTTGGCGGATGGACGGCGAGCAAAAGTTCCGGACCGACGAAAATAACTACATCATCGACCTCCACCTCGGTGAAATTGACCAGCCCGAACAACTGGCCGATGAACTGATCCACATGGTAGGGGTCATTGAAACTGGCCTCTTCTTAAACCGGGTCAACGACGTTATCGTCGGTACCCAAAACGGGCCTAAGATCTTACACGCACGGTAAAAATTCGTCAGTACAGTCTACAAATAGGGCGTCAAGCATTCGGAAAGATCCGAACGCTTGGCGCCCTATTTGTACTTACAGAGATTACTTCATGCCGTCAACGATTTCTGTCACACACCCACCCCCTCTATATTTTCTCGTAGAAGAACAGATGCTAGTGCTGGGCCATTCTTTTGTTCTATAATAGTTGATAACGACATTAAGGAGGATTTTGCAATGAGCTTTTCAATTTCCAATGATGATATTGCTAACTTCCGTGCCGACTATAATAACCGGCGCGATAGTAAGGTTTTAGAACGGGCCGTCACTAAGAATGGTGTCCGCAATGCCAGTTTCGACTGGCACTCCATTGCTGATGATACCCCCCACTTCTCCATTGACCTGAAGACGGGGAACGTTGCCGACCAGAAGCAATCTGGTCGTTGCTGGATGTTTGCGGCCCTTAATACCATGCGTCATGACATGCAGGCCAAGTTTAACCTGCCGGATGACTTTGAGCTTTCCCAATCCTACCAGTTCTTCTGGGACAAGTTTGAAAAGGCCAACTACTTCTACGAAAACGTTATTAAGACTGCTAATAAGGCTGCCGACAGCCGGAAGGTTTCCTGGCTAATGGCTGCTCCCCAAAGTGACGGTGGCCAGTGGGACATGCTCTGTGCCTTAATTTCCAAGTACGGGGTAATGCCAAAATCCACAATGCCCGAATCATTTAATTCCAATAACTCACGGGGAATTAATGATGTCTTAAATAACAAGCTGCGTCACGATGCAGTGATCTTACGGAAGATGGTCAACGAGGACCAGGCCAGCGAACAAGAATTAAACGCCGCCCGGCAAAAGATGCTAAACGAGGTCTACCGTATTTTAGCCTACGCCTTTGGTGAACCGGTCACCCACTTTGATTTTGAATACCGGACGAAAAAGGATAATGAATACCACCGGGATGCCAACCTGACGCCACAGGAATTTTTCCAAAAGTACGTCGGCTGGAACCTCGACGACTACGTTTCAATTATCCAGGCCCCAACTGCTGATAAGGAATACCACAAGACCTACACCATCGACATGCTTGGTAACGTCGTTGGTGGGCGCCAAATCAAGCACCTTAACCTGCCAATGGATGAATTTAAGCAACTAGCCATTGACCAACTAAAGGGCGGCGAAAGTGTTTGGTTTGGTTCCGACGTGGTTAAGTACTCCGAAACTAAGCTGGGCATTATGGCCCTCAACACGTACCGTTACAACGAATTATTTGACGTTGACCTCGACATGACGAAGGCGCAAATGTTGGATTACGGTCAAAGCATGATGGACCACGCCATGGTATTGACCGGGGTTGACCTGGTTGACGATAAGCCAACCAAGTGGAAGGTCGAAAACTCATGGGGTAACAAGGTCGGCCACAAGGGCTACTTCGTCATGAGTGACGACTGGATGGACCAGTACTGCTTCCAAATCGTCATTAACAAGAAGTACCTGTCAGATAAGCTTCTTAAAGAACAAGCACAAGAGCCAATTGTTCTTAAGCCATGGGATCCAATGGGAACTTTAGCCTAAATCTGAGAGACTAAATTACTAAGAACAAGGGAGTAGTCGTTTACGACTGTGTGCTCTTGCAAATATAAATAGGCGGCCAGCATCCGGACTTCACGAATGCTAGTCGCCTATTTGTATATCACGCCGTTGACGTACCCTATCCAAAAGGTTATGTCACCGCTTCTTTCATTACTTAATTTTTTGATCTAAAAAGTTCTGCACAATTTGGTAAACCTGTGGGCTCCAAAAATCGCGTTCGTGGTTAGCACCCTTGACCCGGTAGGCCTCTACTTCATAACCCTGCGCGGTCAACTTATCATACATATCTTCCATTTGGTGGTAAGGGACAATTTTATCCCCATCCCCATGCATCAGCAAAAACGGCGGATAATCCTGGCCAGGCTTAACCTGATCCAGCGGACTCATTGCAGCCTCAATTGCTGGCCACTTTTGCTTATCCATTCCGAGCAAGCAAAACTTCAAAAGTTCACTTCCCGGAATAGCGGCCGTGTATTCAAAGGTATCTTTAACGTCCATCGGTGCAAAGCAGCTCACCACTGCATTAACCCGGTCTGATTCGGTCTGGTAAAAGTGGCCAGTATACCGCGGGTCATCGCCGGTTAACCCGACTAGCATGGCGGCGTTTGCACCAGACGAGGTTCCCCAGATTGCAACCCGATCTGGATCAATAGCAAACTTCAGCGCCCGGTGACGCAAGTAGCGGATCGCCGTTTTAACGTCCTCTAAGAAGGCCGGAAACTGGTAGCCGTCTAAGGTGTTACGGTGTTGAACCGTGGCCACCACGTAGCCAGCCTTTACAAACTGGACCAGTTGGGGAATTTCTTCCCCCAGCTTGCCGACACGCCACGAGCTTCCTTGAACGAAGACAATCAGCGGTCGTGGTTTGGGTTGGTATTCAAGCGGGTACCGTTGCGTCCAGGGTTCTAATAGCGCCATCTTTAATGGTCGCCCGTCGATTGCCGCATAGGTGACATTATCGATTAAGCGTACCTGGCCCTTTAGCTCCGGGTTGTTTGCTATCTCATGAATTGACATCTTATTCACCATCCATTGTTATAAATGTTTTCTTGATAACCCGGAGGTGGTCATCAAATTGATACCAGATTGGTTTCCCATTTGGTACTTCCACCTGGTCAATTTCATTATCCGGGATTTGATCAAGGTACTTAATTAGTGCCCGCAATGAACTGCCGTGGGCAACGATCAACTGGTTTTTGCCATCTAATAACCGCGGTGCCACCTGGTCTTCCCAAAACGGTAATAACCGTCGTTGGGTCATTGCCAGGCTTTCGCTTAGTGGCATTTTAATTCCTAGACGGTCATAGCGACGGTCATGCTGACGGGTCGTTAACCGTGGCGGTACCTCAGTATAGCCACGCCGCCAGCGGTGCAATTGCTCGGCCCCCACTTCTTGTTTCACTACTGCTTTGTTACGACCAGAAAGGGCACCATAATGACGCTCATTTAATCGCCAGGTCTTGTGAATTGGAATAAAGAGCTGGTCAATTTGGTCGAGGATAATATTCGTGGTCACAATTGCCCGTGACATGTATGAGGTATTAGCATCACTAAATTGAATTCCGGTCGCCCTAAGCGCCCTTCCAACTGCCTTTCCCTGTTCAATTCCTTTAGCGGTCAACGGAACGTCGGTCCACCCGGTAAAAATGTTATCGCGGTTGGCCTGACTCTGTCCGTGTCGTACGATTACTAAGTCTGCCATGATTCTCGCTCTCCCTTTTAACATTTCAATGATAGCGTATTTCCCGGGAAATTATCAAATTTTTCTAGAGAAAGGTCTTAATTACCACCATCAGGATTGGAATTACGATGACACTTAAAACCGTGGTCTCCGTAACCATAATCGCCGCGTAGTCAGCATCGGCATGGTAAAGCTTAGAGACAACCGGTGCGTTAGTCATTACCGGCATCGCCGCCTGAAGGATAAAGACTTGCTTCATCAGTGGTGACATGGAACTCGGTAATACTAAAAGGGCCATGAGGGCTGGTGCCAACAGGAACCGGCCGATTAAAATTCCCCAAGCGTCCCGGGAAAGCCGCATCCGTGACAGGCCCGCATTGGAAATCGCAATCCCAATAAAAATCATTGACATTGGAATCGTTAAACCACCGATGTAGGAAAGGTCACTCATCACAAACTTTGGAAGGTGAACGTGAAGGATAACTAGGATCACCCCAAGGATAAAACCCAGTAGCGGCGGTGAAAAAATCTTCTTTAACGCCGTCAGTGGATCAATCTTGGCCTCGTGTAAACCGTCCTTTTGAATTAACCAAACGCCCAAGGTCCAAAAGAAGGTGGTATTGGCCATGTAATAAACCAATACGTAAGGAATCGAAGCATTACCAAACAGGGCCAAGTTAATCGGCAAGCCGATAAAGACCGTGTTGGAGTTAAAAAACATCGAGGAAAAGAGGCCAATATGGGACCGTTTGATACCGATTGCCCGGGCCACCGCAAATGACAATGCAAAAAGAATGATCATTGAAATTACTGGGTAGCGAAGGTCAGGTAATAGTGTTTTAAGCTGGTTGGCGGAAAAGTCGTGCATGATCGTCGTTACCATATAACACGGTAAGGAAACCTGGGTAACCAGGCGGGAAATAATCCGCGATGACTCTGCACTAAACCATCCCCGCTCATTCATCACGAAACCCACGACAACCATAATTAAGATAATCAGGACTCCGGATACAGCTGACAGGAAGATTGTTAACATTCTTCTCTCATCTACTTTCTCTCTAGATATACCGTTTATTGTACAACAGCTCTGCTGCTTTGCGCGGTTAATTTAAATAGAAAAGGGTTGATTACCCGGCGTGGTTAGTAAATGTTGTCTTATAATAGTATTAATGTTTGTGAAATGAGAGATAAAGAATGAAAGTAAAATGTCAAAAGTTAATTAATTGGGCCCTCCCCTACCTTGCAATCGCGTTGATGATCTACATCATTATGTATCCGCAAATCATTTCGCACGGAATGATTCTCGGTACCGATTCGATTTTTCACTTTAACCGTTTTTACGATGCTGCTAAGCAGATTCAGCTGGGAAACTGGAGTTACTTCCAAAGCAATTATTCCTTTCAGCAAAGTGGCCGGGTAATTAACGCCGTCTATGGCCCCTTCTTTGCCTACCTTAACGGGATCCTACTAGGATTAGTGGGAACTTGGTTCCGTTACCAGATTATTTCCAGTTTTCTGGTTTACTTTATCGGTGGCGTCGGTATGTACCAACTGGCGATCAAGGCCCGGGCTGGCCGACGGATTGCGCTCCTAGTTAGTTTAATCTTTCTGTGCATTGGCTGGCTCCCCCGCTGGGAACTGGCGCAAAACATGAATGCCTGGGGAGCAGCCCTGGCGCCCTACATGGTCATGGTCGGTTTAACAATGATTACCGATCAGCACCAACCAGTCCATTGGCTATCCTTAACCGCCCTGATGGTAACTATCATTCAGATCCACCTGCTTAGCTCAATTTTCTTTACCCTCACTCTAATCCCCTTCTTTATCGTTGGCCTCATCCGTACCAGCCAACGCGGCCCAATGATCTGGGAAACCGCTAAGGCCGTCATTACAACTATTATTTTGACGGGAAATGTCTGGGGGGCCCTATTGATGCTTAACCTCCATAATCACATTGCTCAGCCCGCCCCGTTTGATATGAACATTAACGCGCTAAAGCCGTCCCAATTCAGCAGTGCGCGTGACTACCTCATTTACTTTTGCTGGCTTCTTTTTATCCTCCAACTCCTCTACGTCCTCTTTAATTTTAGACGATCACTGGTTAATAGCATGGTCACCATTATGGGTGCCATGATCCTCTTAATCAGTTCAACCTGGTTTCCCTGGACAACAATTCAACAGGTGTTACCGACACTTCAAACAACACTTCAATTTCCGAGCCGCCTCACAGTCATCGCCTACCCCCTGCTGCTTACCGGACTAGCCATTAGTTGCCAGCAGTTAGTTGACCGAACACCACGGAGCGAGTTGCGGTCACGGCTCATTACCGGATTACTACTATTTACCCTCTTTCAAGTGGCAATTCCCACCACAACCATTGTCTTTCGTCGTACGGCCATTTACGAATCGGACGAAGTGCTCAATACCTCCACCGCACTTGCCTGGGTTACTAACAATTCTAAAAGTCTCCGTCGGTCGGTCCATACCGACTACCCCGGTCAGTTACTGTTAAAGGTTGAAAAACGGGCACCAGACTATCTACCGATTCCCAAGAAGTACCTCCATCGTTTCTATGTCCGTTCCTATGCCTACCAGGACCAAGTAATTCGCCCAGCACGACACTTTAAACATACGGTCTTGTCCCACGGCCGGCTTCAACTCTCCTGGAAGGCCAAGCGAGCTGGTAAGGTTCGCCTCCCCGTGATTACCTACCATGAATCCCAATTAGTCGTTAATGGTCACCACCTCCAAAACTACCAGCGTTCCCGGGTTGGTGCCCCCTACGTTCAACAGCGACGGGGTAATAACACCGCGGTCCTCAGTTTCCATCAGGCAACATGGTTTACCGTCCTCCTAACGGTCGCATTAATCGGTCTGGTAATCTTCCTTGCTTATGGCTTTTACCGGAGCCTGCTCTGGCTGCCGCAGAAATATCAGCAAATTATTCATTAAGGCAGATTGCAATAAATAACTTGAACAAATTTAATGACGCAGATTAAGCAAAAA
>NZ_JBJEEL010000015.1:0-15936 GCF_051873035.1 Limosilactobacillus sp. | reverse complement strand
TATGGGTTTTTCTGTCCACTAAAATGTTCAACTTAAATTTTACAATCTGCCATATAGTAAGCGGTATATTTCTGTTATATTGTTATACCGGTATTTCTGATAAGAACCTTTAACTTAAAGTTGAAAACAAAAAAGAATTAATAGTGGCTATCTTATCGATTATTTAGTAAAAGCCCATAAATTGCATAACTTGATGAACAAATATTTAGCTCTAGTTCAATATTCATTTTGGTAGTAGATTATTCAACTGCAAGTAAAATTATTTATAGAAGTTATTGGAGTAATTAAAATGTTGAATAATCAATCTGCAAAGAGTCATTATAAGTTGTATAAGTCTGGAAAAATGTGGGTAGCAACACTAGTTACCGTGACGGTGCTGGGAGCAACGGCGGTAACTACAACTGCCCACGCGGCGGAGAATACCGCGACGACGACCACGACTGCTATTTCTCATGCAGATGCGGCCGCACAGCCAGCTACTGCAGCAACGGCTAATTCCGCACAAGCCGCTGCCGACCAATCGGCCGAGGCCACCGTACCTGAACAAACTGATGCGGCTAAACAGTCGACTACTGCTGATAAGACTGATGACCAAGTAGCCACGGGTAACCAGTCGACCCAGGCTGATGCTAATAAGCAGGCTACCGCTAATCAGAATGCCAACACGAACAAGGCTGACCAAGATAACAAGGGTAAGGCCGAAAACGATAAGAACAACCAAAATGAATCCCAAGATAAGGACAACCAATCTAAGTCAAAGGATAATCAGGGCCAATCAACCAATAATAACCAAACGGTAAATGATAACAAGGGCCAACAAACCGCGAACGGCCAGGCTAAGCCAACGGATGGTAAGGATAAGTCAGCGGAAACACTACCAGCAACGATCTATACTGATGAACAGTTACGCAAGTTGCTGGTTAACGATGCGGACCTGGCCAAGCAACTACTAGGCCATGCAATGATTTTCCATATTCTTTCTAAGGATACTTTTATTGGCGCGGATGTTAACGGTAACATTGCCACCGATGAGTTGAAGAGAGGCCCAGAATTTGGCTCTCGTGGCGACTCACATAACCGTACTACTAAGGACGTTTACTACATTGGTAAAATTGATAAAAAAGATGTAATTGGTGGAAATGCCTTCCGGACCGGGAATAATTATATCGTCCTTGGGGATGACACTAACGTTACGTTTAACGGTGATCAAGTTTTAGTTAATGGACAACGTCTTGATCACGTGAAAAAGTCGGATGTACAAGTAGTTAAGGGTTACATTAATATTGCAAATGAACTGAGTGCTTTGCAGGATACCTCAGACCGGTTAGCAAGACTTCCACAAAGCGAAAAGGTAGTTGTTAACTTTTCTGATATGAACAACCGTACCATTGACGTTAGCAAGGCAGCGGGTCAGTTAGTTGTAGTTAATATTGACGCAAGCCAGTTGGAACAACCGCAACCAATCACGATTAAGGGCCTTAGCAGCCAGCAGGATGGGCCAGTTGTGGTTATCAATGTTACTGGTGGTAAGTCCGGAATCAACTGGCAGACCCAGTCCCGACTGATTTATGATGATGGAACACAGATTTCACCGAACGAAAGCCACAGTAAGCCTAACCACGTTTTGTGGAACTTTGGTAGAGCAACGCAAATTAATATTCAAAGTGGGCATTTACTAGGAAGTGTTCTGGCACCTAACAGTAGCTTTGATGCGGGTGTTAACGTGGACGGAA
This sequence comes from Limosilactobacillus sp., assembly GCF_051873035.1. Classification (GTDB taxonomy): domain Bacteria; phylum Bacillota; class Bacilli; order Lactobacillales; family Lactobacillaceae; genus Limosilactobacillus. Next base: position 14,203 of record NZ_JBJEEL010000015.1, on the reverse strand, counting down.
ACATCATTGCTAGTAGTGTTAGCATTACCGGTGGTGAATCACACCGTTGGGACTTATGGGCACCAGAAATTGAATTCCCGGTTTTCCCTGTTTTCCCACCATCGGATAATCCAAAAAATCCTAGTAACCCAACAGAGCCGGTGAACCCAAGTACACCAGGTAACCCAAGCACACCGGAGACGCCAAGCACGCCGGAAACCCCAAGTACACCGGAGACGCCAAGCACGCCAGAAACTCCAAGTACACCAGGGAATCCAAGCACGCCAGAGACTCCAAGTACGCCAGAGACGCCAAGTACGCCGGGAACTCCAAGCACGCCGGTAAACCCAAGTACACCGGCTACTCCATCTACACCAGAGACGCCAAGTACGCCGGGAACTCCAAGCACGCCAGAGACTCCAAGTACGCCGGGAACTCCAAGCACGCCGGTAAACCCAAGTACACCGGCTACTCCATCTACACCAGAGACGCCAAGTACGCCGGGAACTCCAAGCACGCCAGAGACGCCAAGTACGCCGGGAACTCCAAGCACGCCGGAGACGCCAAGCACACCGGGAACCCCAAGTACACCAGAGACTCCAAGCACGCCAGAGACTCCAAGTACACCGGAGACGCCAAGTACACCAGAGACGCCAAGTACACCAGAGACGCCAAGTACGCCGGGAACTCCAAGCACGCCGGAGACCCCAAGTACACCAGAAAACCCAAGTACACCGGGAACTCCAAGCACGCCGGTAAACCCAAGCACACCGGCTACTCCATCTACACCAACAACGCCAACGGAACCGGTTAACCCAACAACACCAGTAAACCCTACTGAACCAACCGTTTAGGATGACTTCGCGGCTACTCATAATGAAGACCATCCTGAAAAGCCGAGTGATCACCAAAAGGCTCCTGTAGTGAGCCGTGAAGGTCACCACGAAAACGGCACGACTCCGGTTAATACGCCTAACCAGAAGTCGACCACGGCAGTAGCGCAGTCCGAAGCTGCGGGTACCAATACTGGCCTACCACAAACCGGTAACCACCAGTCGGTACTTGCCCAGCTTGCTGGTTCCCTAATGGTTGCCTTTCTGGGGATCTTTGGTTTACGTAAGAAGAGAGTCTAGATAAGATACCCTCCCCCAAACCAGTATACTTTCTTAAAACCAATGGCCACTAAGGCAATGAGAAGCAACTTTGCTTCTGCTATACTTCTACTATGAGAAAAGCTACGGACAACCTGCCCGTAGCTTTTTATTTACTTCAAGTTTTTATGTTGACAAATGTAAACACTGGGTTTATAGTTACAATTGTAAACGAAAAAGGATGGATACATTTATAACGAGGTGAGAAAATGAATGCTAGCCAAGTAATTGTCTTAATTGTCGGCTTGCTGCTAATCGCCTTTATCCTTTGGTGGTTCTTTGGTAAGCATACGGAAGCAGTTGGGCAATCGACGATAGTCAATCAGGCCCAAAATGCAACCATTGTGGTTAACGGTGGTTACTCGCCGTCAACCGTTGTTTTGAAGAAAGGTGTACCGGGCGAAGTTAACTTTGAGATGCACGATTCAACTGCCTGTTTATCACACGTGGTTTTTGAGCAACTCGGGGTTAATAAGGACTTAACCAAGCAGAAGGTAACAACGGTTAAGATCCCAACTGATAAGAAGGGAACCTTTAATTTTGCTTGTGGGATGGATATGTTTCATGGAAAGGTCGTTGTGAAATAATGAGTATTTTTTCAAAAGAACAAAGTAAAAAAGTTGTTGTATCAGCCGCTAATCATGGTTACAAGCCGGAAACCGTTGAGTTCAAGCAGGGGAAGCCAGCAAGTTTGAAGTTCGTTCCCAAGGGTGACATGGGCTGTATGAATGAAGTGGTTTTCAAGAACCTCGATGTTGACGTTAAACTGGATGGTCAAAAGGAGGTTACCGTTAATATTCCAACCGACCAACCAGGAACTTATAACTATGCTTGTGGGATGGATATGTTTCATGGAAAGGTAGTTGTAAAGTAATGAAGCTCACTAATATCCAGCGCTTTTGGATTTCCTTCATTCTTGTAATCCCCATGCTAATCCAGATGTTGGCGATGCCCTTTCACTGGATGATGCCTTACTATAACTGGATTGCCCTCCTTACCACGACCATCATCATGCTAGTTTCGGCTGCTCCATACTGGAAAAGTGCAATTGGGGCTTTTAAAAAGCATAATGCCAATATGAATACGTTGGTGGCAGCGGGGACCGCGGTTGCCTACTTCTACAGTATTTTCGCGATGGCAACCGGCCGGCCAGTCTACTTTGAAAGTGCCGCCTTCGTAACCGTCTTCGTTTTACTCGGCGACGCCATGGAGGAGAAGATGCACAATAACGCCTCTAATGCCCTGGGGAAGCTGATGGGATTACAAGCGAAGGAAGCGGAAGTACTTAAAGATGGTCAATTTGTTAAAGTCCCGCTAGACCAGGTCCAAGTTGGTGACCTGATTCGGGTTAAGCCGGGTGAAAAAGTACCGGTTGACGGAACGATTACCGATGGTTCTTCTACCATTGATGAGTCAATGGTCACTGGTGAAAGCATTCCCGTGGCTAAGAGGGTTGGTGATCCGGTCGTTGGTTCCACGATTAATAGCAACGGGACCATTACGTTTAAGGCTACTAAGGTTGGCTCTGATACCATGCTGGCTCAGATCGTTGACATGGTCAAAAAGGCCCAGACCAGTCATGCCCCAATTCAAAACCTAACCGACAAGATTTCTAATATTTTTGTCCCAGCGGTTCTCATAATTGCCATTTTAACCTTTATCGTTTGGTACTCCTTCCTAGGGGCAACAATGGTACAAGCAATGCTCTTTGCCGTTTCGGTAGTAGTAATTGCCTGCCCGTGTGCCCTTGGTTTAGCGACCCCAACGGCTTTGATGGTGGGAACCGCCCGCAGTGCCAAGATGGGGGTTCTGATTAAAAATGGTGAGGTACTCCAAGAAGTTAGTGACCTGGACACGGTCGTCTTTGATAAGACCGGGACGATTACGGTTGGCAAGCCGCAGGTAACAGACGTGGTCGGTGACGCTAGCCAAGTTTTACAAGTTGCCGCCAGCCTAGAGGAATCCTCTGAACACCCTTTGGCAACCGCCATTATGAAGCGGGCCCAAGCTGACGGGCTGACGGTTGAAAAGGTGCGTGAGTTTGCGGCCATTGAAGGTAAGGGGGTCCGTGCCGAATACCAAGGTCAGGAGGCCTTTGTCGGCAGTGAACGGCTCCTGGATGAAATTGACATTTCGTCGGAAATGAAGGCCAAGGCCCAGCAGCTGCAGAACGCAGCCAAAACGGTGGTCTATGTTGGCCTGGCTGGAAAGATTATTGGCCAGATTGCCATCCAAGATGTTGCAAAACCTAGTTCACCAGAGGCAATTGCTGAGCTGAAAGCCCGGGGACTTAAGACCGTTATGCTAACTGGTGACAATGAGGCGGTTGCCCAGGCCATTGCCCACCAAGTCGGCATCGACCAAGTGATTGCTGGAGTACTACCAAATGAAAAGGCCCAGCACATTAAAGAGATTCAGGATACGGGTGCGAAGGTGGCCTTTGTTGGTGATGGTATCAACGACGCTCCGGCCCTTTCTACGGCTGATGTCGGAATTGCCATGGGTTCCGGAACGGATATCGCAATTGACTCCGGGGGAATTGTCCTCGTTCAAAATGATTTACGCGGCGTTGTGCGCGCGCTTGATATTTCTAAGAAGACCTTTAACCGGATTAAGTTAAACCTCTTCTGGGCGTTGATTTACAACACGGTAGGAATTCCAATTGCTGCTGGACTATTTGCGGCCGTTGGCTTCCAACTGAGTCCAGAATTGGCAGCGTTGGCGATGGCCTTTTCATCGGTATCGGTAGTGACCTCATCACTGCTGTTGAATAAGACTAAGATTGCTGGCGATAACACTGCACCGGCTACTGAATAATGTAAAAGAAATGGCAAGGAGAAGATTCTCCTTGCCATTTCTTTTTCTGACCTAATCTGGCGCCCGGTTACTTATGATTCTGTTCGTCCACTCCCCAATGCTCCTGCTTGAACTGTTTGCGGCCACTTTCTTCGGCGGCAAAACGTTCCGGATTCTTCTTATAAAACTGCTGGTGATAATCCTCGGCCAGGTAAAAGGGCTGGGCATCTTCAATGGTTGTCACAATCGGCGCGGTAAAGCGTTGACTTTCAGCCAACCGCTTTTTAGAGGCCTCAGCGATCCGGCGCTGTTCAGCGTTCCGAACGAAAATTACTGGGCGGTAGTTGTCACCACGGTCCTGGAACTGGCCCAGCGCGTCCGTTGGGTCGGTCTGGTGCCAATAAATGGTTACCAGGTCGTCATAGGAAACAATTGATGGATCGAAGGTAATTCGCACGGCCTCTGTGTGACCGGTAGTTCCAGCCTTCACCTGTTCATAGCTTGGATTAGGAACATGACCACCGGTATAGCCAGATTCCACTTTTATGATTCCCGGATAGGTATCAAATGGCTGAACCATACACCAAAAACAACCACCCGCAAAGATAGCAGTATCTAAACTCATTAAAATCCTTCCTTTCCTTTAGTTCCGCCCGAAGATTGGCCAAGCAGCAACTTGACTCCCCTTGTACGTCTTTTGAATGGCCCGTTTAGTGGCCTCCGTCTGGTAGGCACTAACTACCTTCTTATAGGTCGGGTTATTCTTATCCTTGGCCTGCACGGCAATAATGTTAACGTACGGCTTAGCCCGTTTATTAACCGGCTCTAAGTAGAGGGCGTCCTTTTTCGGTTGCAGATTAGCCGCCACCGCGTAGTTACCATTAACGATCGATGCATCAACTGAGGTCAGTGCCCGGGCAGTTTCTGCCGGGTCGACTTCTTTAAACTTTAAGTTTTTAGGGTTGGACGTAATGTCATTGAGGGAGGGCTTGATTCCACTATTCCCCTTAACCTTGATTAACCCGGCTGATTGTAAGAGGTTTAACCCTCTTCCCAGAGTAGTCGGCTCATTAGGAATTGCGATCGTTGCCCCATCTGGTAGGTCCTTTAGCCGTTGATACTTCTTTGAATAGATCCCCAACGGCGAAATTACCGTATTCCCAATACTTGTCAAATGGGCATGCTGATTCTTGTTGTAGGAGTCAAAGTAGTAGCGGGTCAGGCAAGAGTGCATGTCGATTTTTCCTTCTTTTAACGCCACGTCCGGTTGGACATAATCGTTGAAGGTCACGTATTTGATATTGATGTGTTCCTTTTTTAGCCGGGTACGGACATTATCCCAAACTGGTTCGGAGTCCGTTCCGACCAATCCTAACCGGACTGTTTTTGTTACTGCCTGTTGATGGCGCTGGTAAGCTAAATCGCCTAAACCCGCAATTACTAATAAAACAATAATGATTCCAATGATCCAGTTTCGACGTTGCCGCCGTTTCCTTCTTTGCATTCGTGCTTCCTCCTTATACCAAAAAACGCCCCGAAAAGCAGAACTGACTGCTTTTCGGGGCGTTTAAATTTAAACGCGTTACCACCCGGATTTAACTGGGCCTCACAGCCCAATCCTCAATGAGTACTAACATACTCAGACCTGATATCGAGGTCACCCCGCACGGTCGCTCATCAGCCGACTTACCACCGTGAATCGCTCCAAGACCATCTTCACCATTGCTAACTGGATGGGTTTACACCAAGTCCCGCTCTCTGGGCCAGTTAATGAATAGTTACTCATCTTTTCTCAGCGTTTTATAATTTGATTGCCACTATAATATAATGGCAATTTGACAGTGTCAACTAATTTTCCCTAAATATTTTGGACGGGGGAATGGGGTGAGCGGTTCCTTGAAGGGGTTACTATGTGAAAAAACGACCGGTTTTACTTTCTCCCGGTCGCTTTTTCTAGTTCGTCCATTGTTGCTGTTCAAAGGCCATCTGCCAAAACTGTTTTTCGTAGTAACACGAGACGTTAAACGCCCGTGTCATTTGCTGACGGGCCGGTTCATCCGCACTGTGGACGATGGCCTTCATTTGTTCAGTGCTAGCGGTGAAGTCGGCTGCGGCGTAACTATCGAAGAATTCTTGATAAAGCGGAACCGGACTGTGGTGGTCGGCCAATTTTTGGGCGACCTGACTGTAAAGCCAGTAACAGGGGAGGAGTCCCGCCGTGGCGGCCGCTACCCCATACTGATTTAGCTGGTAGTACATATGAGTGATGTAGGCGTAAGCATTCGGTGCTACCGGGGTTGCCGCAATTTCCGCACTAGTAAGATTAATCTCCCGATGCATTTTGGCCCGGGCCAGGTCTTCACCTTCACCGAGGTGTCTTAAGGTAGTGGCATCCGGTTCCGGGAGGTGGTCAGCGATTAGCTGGTGGAGTTGGTTAAAGGCAGTGAGGTAGTGGTGGTCTTGGATAAGGTAGTAACGGAAGGTGGCCCGGGGCAATTCTCCCGAACTAAGCTGACTGATAAAGGGGTGGGCGATACTTTCCTGGCAGGTTTCTTGAATGGTATCGCTAAGTGTAGTAGTGAAATCGGACATGGGACGATGCTCCTTTTGTATAATTAGTTTTCATTATAAGGCAAAGTAGGGCCGCAAAGGAAAATTTCCAGCACCTTTGACCCAAATTTGCTATACTGGTGGCTGAAAGTACTAAGTGAAAAAATACACGAAATGGTATCTTGGCGAAAACATGCTATTATTGATAGTAACCGTTTACATTAAGATATTAAAAGGATTTTGAACATGGATGAATGGATGAATTATGAACAATTCGATCGGCAGACGTGGCACAGCTTTTTCCCGGCTGACTCGGTCCACCTCAACCAGGAGAACCTTGATGAAATTAAATCGTTAAATGACCGCATCTCAATTAAGGATGTACAGGATATTTACCTACCACTAATCAAGCTGGTTCAGTTACACTACCAGAATTTCTTGAGTTGGCAGATGCAAAAGTCAAACTTCCTCCGGCAACCGGTCCGGCGGGTACCGTACATTATCGGGATTGCGGGCTCAGTAGCTGTTGGTAAAAGTACAATTGCCCGGCTTTTGAGTATCCTGCTAAACAAGTTACTCCCGGACAAACGGGTCGAGCTGATGACTACCGATGGTTTTCTTTATCCAAATGCGGAATTAAAACGGCGCGGGATCATGGATCGCAAGGGTTTCCCTGAGTCATATGATATGGAGAAACTTTTGAAATTCTTGAATGACGTAAAGGCTGGTGAACCAGTTGTTACCGCACCGACCTATTCTCACCAGGTTTACGATGTGCAACCGGACAAACCGCTAGTAATTGACCACCCGGATATTTTAATTGTCGAAGGAATTAATACATTGCAGTTACCGACCAACCAGCGGCTGTACGTCAGTGATTACTTCGATTGGTCAATCTACGTTGATGCGGACCCCGACCTGATTGAATGTTGGTACCTGCAACGGTTTGGCCTGCTCCTTAAGACCGCCTTTACGGATCCTTCTAACTACTACTATCCGTATTCGCAGGGTGACCGTGACGAAGCATTTGCGATGGCTAAGGATGTCTGGCAGCAGGTTGACCTCCCGAACCTAACCGAGTTTATTTTGCCAACCAAAACCCGGGCCAACCTGATCTTGCATAAGACCCATGGCCACGTGGTTGACCGCCTCTACCTTCGGCACGACTAGCTATTCCATTAACCAGTCCACCAGGTTAACGGTGTGGAAGGGTAACTGACTAGTATCACCCTGGTAAGGTTTGGCCGTAATTAGTGTTCGTGTGCAATCGACTGGTGCATGGCGTAAACCGTTACTAGCCTGCTCAAGGGCGGCCGGTGTTAGCAAAGAAAAATTAAACTGGAAGAAGTGCCGGCGACCGTTGCGGATAGCGACAAAGGTTACTGGGTGACGGGCTGTCCGGTTGGTATAGACGTCGTAGCCACGCAGCCGGAGTTCATTAAAGACGACTGTGGTAAGATTAGCGGCCGACAACGCTCCGTGACGGTTAGTGAGGAGCCAGTTAAAACAGGAATCGACGGGAAAGTAGGGAACGTTGGTGGTCTTCGCCCGACCGGTTCGCCCGTCGAGCTCTGGACAGGGCGCGAACAAGAAGCACTTTTGTAAAAGACCTAAGTAGGTTGCGAGGGTCTTATTAGAGACCTTGACCTGGGCCTCCTGGAATACGGCTACGGCTTGTGAGATATTAACCAGCTGGCCTGGTCGTTTGGTTAAGAAGGTCGCTAGTTGGACGGCCAAGCGAGGATTACACAGTCCAGACTGACGGGCAAAGCAGTTGATGATAATGGTATTGAGGACCTCTTCGAAATAGTTTTGGGCTGATGAGTGGTTACGAATCTCCTGAGCAAAGGGGAAACCACCGGTATTTAGGTAACGGTAGAGGGTTGCCAGACTAGCCTCCTGGTGGTGGTAACCAACGAATTCACTGAAGCTTAAGGGACCCAGGTAGGTTAGCCGACAGGGAAAGGACGCCGTCAGCGATTTGACCCCGGTCTCGGAACTAGTAACGTAAAGATCCACTGCGGGTAGTTGAACGAGTTTTTGAATTAATTGATTATAATTTGGTAAGCACTCGAGCTCATCGAGGAAAACATAGTGTTGTTTTCCGGCGGTGAGCTCCTTTTTTATCTGTTTAAAAACGTTCTGTGGGTTAGCCAAGATTGCCGTGGGGCGGTCAAAGCAGCGATAAATGATTCGCTGGCTAGCGACTCCCTGGCGGCGTAAATAGGTATGAAACTGCTCCAGGAGAGTAGTTTTACCCGCGCGGCGCACCCCATAAATCACCTTAATATGGCCATCACTTATTGAATTCTTTAATTGGTCTAGTTGCTTTGAACGAACGAACATCCAGTCATCTCCACTAAAATTACTTGAATAACCGAATCATAACAGAAGTTGTTAACCTGTGCAAATTTGGAATAGATTCCAAATATATCAACATTATTTGCCTTCACAAAAGGTAAAAAAGTAAATTTTACTAAAAAAGCATTGTCGCCGTCACGGGTATGCAAATGGTTGCACAAAATAAAATTGGTCTACTTATCTTGACAGATCTTGTAATACCGATTAAGAACTTAAACATACTGATTAACCAGCAAAAGTAATTAACCTAATGAGGAGATTGTAACGATGAAAATTTTTGCCGATACAGCGAATATTGAAGAAATTAAACGGATCAACGACCTGGGATTATTAGACGGGGTAACGACTAACCCCACTATTATTGCCCGTGAAGGGAAGGACTGGGAGACCGTTGAAAAGGAGATTTGCGCACTCGTTGACGGGCCAGTTAGTGCCGAAGTAACGGCTGATGATACAGACGGAATGGTCGAACAGGCCCGGGAGTTAAGCCAGTGGGCGGACAATATTGTAGTAAAGATCCCGATGACTGAAGCGGGGCTAAAAGCGGTCAGCATCCTCTCTAAGGAAGGGATTAAGACCAACGTAACCCTGGTCTTTTCGGCCGTTTAGGGGATGTTAGCAGCCAAGGCGGGGGCTACTTATGTTAGTCCCTTCCTCGGCCGGTTAGATGATATTGGTGCCAGTGGGCTAGAGTTAGTTGAAAAACTGCGCCAGATTTTTGATATCTACGGTTACCAAACAGAAATTATTGCGGCCTCTATCCGCCATTGCCAACACGTCGAACAAGTGGCCCTGGCTGGTTGTGACATTGCCACTATTCCGGGACACCTGATCCCTAAGCTCTGGGAGCACCCATTAACAGATAAGGGCTTAGCAACCTTTAAGAAGGATTGGGCTGAATTTGAACGTCTCCAGCAAAAGTGAGGTGGCAGGGATGCTTAAGAAACGCAATTTAATACCAGAATTTAACCGGGCCAATACGACTAAATTAGAAGTCCGGACAGATCTTGACCAGCGGCCGGTAGTGATAACTGACTGTCAGACCTTTTCGCTACTTGACCAGCCATCAACAGTAGTGAACCAGCAATTGAAGCGGGTACTAGCCGCAAATAATCACCCCGTCCTGACCATTGATGAGGGAGACCTACGCTTGACCCCCGTTGACTTTGCCGACCGGGTCAACCAGCGCCTTGCCAACGTTTTGGAAGGAATTAGCGCCGCGGCAGTTACCCGGTTAACCATTATTTATGCACCACGGTGGGCGGCCGAATACCGTTTACCGGCCGATGCACAGCGGATTCGAATTGCCCACCGGCAGATTCGGGACCTGTTTCAGATATTGTACGATCAAGACACCGCGCGTCACGTTCAGATTATTTATGGTGGCTTTGCCTTTGAAAATGAATATACCATGATCATGAACGATCTTAACGTTGATGGTGTCGTAGCGAAGTGAGGTTTAAAAGATGATTAGTAGTTTAAACACGGTGCTTAACCGGCCGCGGCAGCACGAATTTACTTTAAATGACCAGTTGGCGGTGAACGCCCTCCGCTTTATGAGCATTGATATGATCGAAAAGGCTCGTAGCGGTCACCCGGGTTCACCAGTAGGGATGGCGCCAATAGCCTATACGCTTTGGGAGAAGTTCTTGAACTTTAATCCTGACGATCCGCAGTGGCTCAACCGGGACCGCTTCGTATTATCAGGTGGCCACTGCTCGGCCCTGTTATACAGTTTGCTCCATTTTAATGACTTTAATGTGAGCCTGGACGACATTAAGAACTTTCGTCAACTGGGTTCCAAAACACCTGGTCATCCTGAATACCAACTAACGCCAGGTGTTGATGCCTCTACCGGGCCACTGGGGCAAGGCTTTGCGATGGCCGTGGGGATGGCGATGGCCGAACGTCACCTAGCCGTCCAGTATAACCGCCCTGGCTTTCCATTATTTGACCACTTTACCTACTCAATTGTTGGGGATGGTGACCTGATGGAGGGTGTCTCTGAGGAGACCATTAACCTCGCAGGTAAGAACCGACTCGGGCGCTTGATCGTCCTCTATGATTCTAATGATGTTACCCTTGACGGCCCCTTGAGCTTAAGCACGAACGAAAGTGCCGCTGCCCGTTTTGAGGCGGCCCACTGGGATTACCAGTTAGTAGAAGATGGTAATGACCTGGCCGCAATTGCGCGGGCGATTCGCCATGCCCAACAGAGTGACCAGCCGTCCCTAATCGAAGTTAAGACGATTATCGGTTTTAATACCCCGGATGAGGGGACAAATAAGGTTCATGGTTGTCCACTGGGAACCCACAACGTAGCAGTTGCCCGGGAGAATTATGGTTGGCCGTACGCACCATTTGAGTACCCAACCGCGGTTTACGAGCAGTTTGCTCACTATGCCAGTGCTAAGGAAGTCAAGTATCAGTCCTGGCAAAAATTGTACCGGGCCTATCGGGCTAAGTTCCCCGAACAGGCTCAGCAGTTAAGCCAAAAGCACTTGGCTGCGGCCCACCTGACGAGTCATCACCAGGTCGGTGACCAGGTTTCTACCCGGGTGGCAAACGCGGAGACGATGCAGGACTTGGCCGCTGCTAATCCCCAACTATGGGGTGGGTCGGCCGACCTCTTTTCATCTAACAAGACTGATTTGAAGGGTAACCAAGTCTTTCGGCCTGCTAACTATGGGGGCCGGAATATTTACTTTGGTGTTCGAGAATTTGCCATGGCTGCGGCCACGAACGGGATTAACCTTCACGGTGGGAGCCGGGCTTACTGCAGTACCTTTATGGTTTTTAGCGATTATCTAAAGTCGGCCATTCGGCTAGCTGCTCTCCAGCACCTACCATCGATTTTCATCTTCACTCACGACTCGTTAGCGGTCGGGGAAGATGGTCCGACCCATGAACCGGTTGAACAGCTCGCAATGTTACGAACAATTCCTAATGTTCAGGTTTTCCGGCCGGCCGATGCCAATGAAGTAGTCAAGATTTGGCAAGTTATTGCCAAGACCACTGACCGGCCGAGTGTGATTATCGCTTCCCGGCAAAACTTACCTGTACTGGCAGCGACGGTTAATGCTGACGTTGCGCGGGGGCTTATGTGGCCGCCGATGCAACGGCCCACCAGCCCGCCGGAACCATTATGGCTAGCGGCTCAGAACTATCATTGGCATTAGCGACTAAAAAACAGTTGGCCAGTGATTACGGTGTCGATGTTCGGGTCGTTTCCGTGCCAAGTATGGAACGCTTTAACCAGCAAACGGCGGAGTACCGAGAAAGTGTTCTGCCGTCGACGGTCCGGGCCCGGTTGGCGGTTGAGATGGCCTCACCGTTGCTGTGGGGACAATACGTTGGCCTGGATGGAAAAGTCCTTGGCGTTGATGACTTCGGAATGAGCGGTGACGGTAAGCAGGTAATGACTAAGTATGGCTTTACCGTTGATAACGTCGTCCAATGCTTTCTTAAAGTGCTGAGAAAGGGGTGATGATAATGATCGTGAAGGTCAATGAAGAATTAACACAGTTAGACCAACAAGCCGTGAAGGAAGAATTAGCCCTCTTGAACGCGGCATTAAATAACTGATCAGGCAGCTGGTCATTCCAACAAAACATTCCATCTGAAAGGGAGGGGCGGTGAAGTTCTATTCGTTGATTCACCGCCCCGCCTTTTTTGCAAAAAAGAGAAACAATTAATCGCCCGAAGCGGTTGACCGTCCGTCTTTTACCCTGTAAACTTAGTTGCAATGAGGATAAAAAAGAATGAAGGAAGTGGCAATGTGGCAAACGTTAATCTAGATGCATTTGACAAGATTATCGTCCTTGATTTCGGTAGCCAGTATAACCAGCTGATTACCCGCCGGCTACGCGATTTCGGGGTTTATTCCGAACTACTGTCGCATAAGATTACGGCCGCCGAAGTTAAGAAGATTAAGAACCTCAAGGGGATTATCTTCTCTGGTGGCCCCAACAGTGTATATGATCCAGATGCATTCAAGGTTGATCCAGAAATCTTTAATTTAGGGATTCCAATCCTAGGAATCTGCTACGGGATGCAGTTAATGTCCTATGACCTGGGTGGTAAGGTTGAAAAGGCTGAAAACTCCGAATACGGTCGGGCGGACATCGAGGTGCTCGATGACGACGCCGTTCTTTTCAAGGGCTTACCGAAGAAACAGTTTGTATGGATGAGCCACGGTGACCTGGTTACCAAGGCACCAGAAGGCTTTAAGGTGACGGCTACCAGCAAGAACTGCCCGATCTCTTCAATTGCGGATGATCAGCGGAAGTTCTACGGTATTCAGTTCCACGCGGAAGTGCGGAATTCTGAATACGGCTTGGATATCTTACGGCGCTTCGCCTTTGACGTTTGTGGTGCTAAGGATAACTGGACGATGGATGACTTCATCGACTTGCAAATTGACCATATTCGTAAGGAAGTCGGTGACAAGAAGGTTATCTTGGGACTATCCGGTGGGGTGGACTCCAGCGTGACGGCCGTTTTGATCCACAAGGCTATTGGTGACCAGCTGACCTGCATCTTCGTAGACCACGGTCTGTTGCGGAAGAACGAGGCTGACCAGGTCATGAACGCCTTAAACCGGGACCTCGGGGTTAACATCATCAAGGTTGATGCTGCCGACCGCTTCCTGGGTAAGCTGAAGGGCGTCACGGACCCTGAAAAGAAGCGGAAGATCATTGGGAAGGAATTCATCGAAGTCTTCAATGAAGAAGCCAAGAAGATTCCGGATGCTGACTTTCTGGCCCAGGGAACCTTGTACACCGACGTGATCGAATCCGGGACCGACACTGCCCAGACAATCAAGTCCCACCACAATGTCGGGGGCCTGCCAAAGAAGCTTGGTTTCAAGCTGATTGAACCACTGCGCAAGCTCTTCAAGGATGAAACCCGTGAACTGGGTGAAAAACTGGGGATTCCGCACGAATTAGTATGGCGGCAACCATTCCCAGGCCCTGGCTTAGGTATCCGGGTGATCGGCGAAATTACTCCGGAAAAGTTGGAGATTGTTCGTGAATCCGACGCCATCCTGCGCGACGAAATCAAGAAGGCCGGCCTTGACGAGAAGATCTGGCAATACTTTACTGTTTTGCCAGGCATTCGTTCCGTTGGGGTTATGGGTGACGGCCGGACCTACGATTACGCGGTTGCCATCCGGGCCGTAACCTCGATCGACGGGATGACCGCTGACTTTGCTAAGATTCCGTGGGATGTTCTCCAGAAGATCTCGGTCCGGATCGTAAATGAAGTCGACCACGTTAACCGCATCCTTTATGATGTCACGAGTAAGCCGCCTTCGACGATCGAATACGAATGATGTTGCTTATTAACTTGATAGCGGAATCCTA
>NZ_JBJEEL010000014.1:0-2885 GCF_051873035.1 Limosilactobacillus sp. | reverse complement strand
AAAGCCAATAACCACACGCCTTTGGCGTGATTATTAGCTTTCAAGTTTCAGTTAACTGATAAAGCGGCGCAGTAGGCCTAAAGCTCCGGCTGAACTAACTCCACCGATTACTGATAGCCAGCCGATCCGGTGGGGATGTTGTTTTACTACTGCCTGCTTTTCATGAACCGTCGGATCGGCGACGGGCGGTGTCATCACGCTCCCCTTATTAGCCCGGTCACCATCTGCGGGCTGGTGGTCATAGCGCGTTAGGTGATAGCTATCGATTAACCGGTTAAGCTTGCGATCATACTGCGGGTCGGTTGCATACCGCCCTAGCAAGAAGTGGGTCGCCTGCCGATAATTACTTGCCTGACTCCGGTGCACCCCTTCATATAACGGATCGTTAAGTGTCTCTGCATAGTCACAAAGCGATTGGTAATCGTTATCGTACCACCGGAAATAGTCACTAATCTCAAGTCGCTTGCCTTCCTTTGTGTACTCGGTCGTTGGCTGGCGAACGGCATGCCCATGAAAGGCCCCCTTCACGCCAAACAGATTATGGTAGGGTTGACTAGCCAGGCCACTTACTCCCCAATTACTTTCCAAGGCGGCCTGGGCAATAATAACGGAAGGATAGAGATCATACTCTAGGCCGACCCGTTGGGCATTCTTGGCAATTCGCTGGATAAACTTAGCCTGGTTAGGACTTAACTGCTGGGTCGGATAGGTCTGTTGATCGGCTGCTTGTCCCGGTTCTGTTGTTGTGGTCGGGTCTGACTGTGAGGCTGACCCTATCTGAGGTTCACCGGTAGCCGACTCAGGCGCTTGACTGCTAAACTGCTGGTGACCACGTTCATAACCACGCTGGTAGGCCACGCGACTAACCCGGTCGGTTAGCGTAACCGCTGAATGGCCGCCTTGTCCGTCACGCAGTCCCTGGTAATATGCCCGCTGATAACTATTACTAGCCTGGGCATAGCCGGCTAAAAAGGCACTGGTGTATTCGTGCCCCCGCTGGCGGAGGGCGGCCTCATTAACGGTCTGCCGGCTAATAACGGCCTGTTCGGCATCACTAACCGCCCAGTCCCGTACACTGCCCACCGCCGCTAGTACCGGCCCGCTATTTCCGAGCATCAATACTGCTACCGCGATTACTACTCCAACTTGCTTTCTCATTACGTTCACGCCCCTTCACCTAATAGATACGGTAGGTAACGCACTTTATCCGAAAAAATGTAAAGGACGGTCAGATTCTATAAATACAAACAGGCACTAAGCATACAGGCTTTCCCGAATGCTTAGTGCCTATTTATATTCCCGTAACCTCAAAGAATGAAGTCACGTCTTCTTAACAATTAGTAAATCACAACTGGTTCGTTAATCTCCATATCGTGGTAGGCCGTTCCCGCATCGCTTGGGTGCATGTTGGCACAACCGTGGGAACCACCAGTAGTTGTCAGATATTCGGTCTTGGACCAGTTATTCCGCCAGCTAGCATCGTGGAATCCACACCCGGTATCGGTAAATGGTGACCAGTACTGAACCGGACTACTGTATGGAGAACCATCATCGTTAGATCCCCGCAGCGTAGCTGGTGATTGCTGGTACATGATGTACCAAACACCCCTTGGCGTCCGGTTACCTGGTGTGTTACTTCCCGTAACCACATCAGCATCAAAGACACACTTACCATCCTTGTAGAACCAAACGTGTTGGTCAGCCAATGATAATTCGACATAGGTATTACCAATCCCATTGTTGCTAGTGACACCATAACCAGTACCGCGCTTGTTGTAGCCAGTACCGTAAATATCATTCTTCGCATTAACTGACTTCTTATTATCAGCCATGGCATCGGCAAGGGTCATCCCCGCCTTGTCAGCACTCAGCTTCCAACCGTAAGAGCCCTTATCACTCGTGGTAATTTCTCTACCGGAGTGGGTCCGGAACTTAAAGGACTTTCCCAACGTAGCCTGCTTAGCATTGATTTGGTCAATCCGGTTCTTAACCGCTGAGGTATCAAAAGCATACTTACCATTTTGGTAGGTAGCCTTGGTAATTACGTTGTTAGCAGTAAAGTGGTAGTTCTCACCTTCGACATGGTAGTTAACTGACCGCTTGGTTAATGCACTTAACTTTGCCTTTTCGTTTTGCACGGTCTTACTATTAGCAGCTAATGGTTGTGCGTAGTGTGCAGTCAGCCGAATCGTGCCGTTAGCCCGTTCGTTGTTAAACTGCTTCAAGACACTCTTCAGGTCGTATTGGTTACCCTTCTTAGCAGCAACCGTTGAAACCTTACCATTCTTCAAAACCGCGTAAGCATCAACTGGCGCACACCGTCCTTCGTTCATCTTAGCGACTTCACTATTAACGGCCTGCTTCATTGCTGCTGTCTGGTTACCACTAACATTGGACGGCATTACCGTCATATTTTGCTTCTTGCCAGAAGGGAAGAAGGTTCGCTGATCATTAAGCGCCGTCGTAAACTTAGACTTATCAGCACTGGTAATACCAGAAGTCGTTGATTCACCATCGTAAATCTTCTTGCCATTTAGGTAAACATCGTTGGACCGTGAACTAGCCTTTACCTTCTGGTAGGCCTGGTCAACGGTCATTCCACCAACCGCTACCCCATTGATGGTCGTATTACGATTAAAATGGCTATGCTGGTGCCAAGACAGGCCACCAATCAGCACAACTAAAACAACAATAATTGCAATAATAAAGTGCTTTAACTTAAATTGCATTTTGAAACTCCCTAAACCATGAAATTCTTTAACTTTACTCTGCTAAAGTTAACGTTCATATTGTACCAGTATTTAGACTTTTTGGCACATCAATTACAACTTTTGGCAGATTGTAAAATTTAAGTTGAACATTTTAGTGGACAGAAAAACCCATAA
>NZ_JBJEEL010000013.1:0-65834 GCF_051873035.1 Limosilactobacillus sp. | reverse complement strand
GTTAACCATCGCCTGCATTTCACCGAGTTCGTTATCATGAACAAATTGCTTTAAGGCACTACTGTCAAATTTTAACTGTGTCATTATCAGAGCCTCTTTCTTAAATAGATTAACTTTACTTCTAAATGATAGCGGATTCTGTAGTCGGTTTCAATCATAATTATAAATATCTCGTAGCCATTGCAACCGACTTTACCATTTGCCATAATTTAAATATGGGAGTGACCTTTTATGGATGAAAATACTAAAAAGATGCTAGCGGGACAACCTTACTGTCCAGATACCAAAGAGCTCAACCAATTTTCAAAGTATGCTCATCGGCTCTGTCGTGATTACCTACTGACAACCGATGAAGATACGGTCGAACGGACGGCCATCATCGACCGGCTCTTTCCTAACCACCAGGAGGGCGTTTATCTTCAGGGACCCTTCTTCGTCGATTACGGTCGGTTTACCACGCTCGGGAAGAATTTTTACGCCAACGCTAACCTTACAATTCTTGATACTTGCCCGGTTAAAATTGGTGATAACGTCATGTGTGGCCCGAACGTTACGATTGCTACGGCTACACACCCGCTGCGTTACCAACAACGTAACCCGCGTCAGCAAGCTGACGGACGTTTTACCGACTACGAATATGGTAAGGCGATTACGATCGGCAATAATTGTTGGCTTGGTGCGAGCGTAACGATTTGTCCCGGTGTGACAATCGGCGATGGCTGCGTGATTGGCGCTGGCGCCGTGGTGACCAAAGACATGCCGGCAAATTCGTTAGTACTGGGTGTTCCTGCTAAGGCAGTCCGGCAAATTACCGCAGACGACCACATGGATAACTTCCCTTACTAAGAGAGGGCCTTGTAGGACCGGTTGCCTAACCGCAAGCAACGAAACTATTGTAATATTGAAACTAAAAAAGAGGCTGGGAAAAGCCAATTTTCCCTAGCCTCTTTTTTGAATCTATTTCCCGGGTAATAATCTTAGTGGGCAAAGGCAGTTAGAATACTACCACAGACAACAAAGATAATACCTAAGACTGTAAAGCCCATTTCCCGGTTGGTCTTCCGTTCGTGCAGGACCAGGATCCCACCCAGGGTTGCAATAACAACGTTTAATTGGGTAAAGATAAAGGCCACGTTAGTACCAAGTGAACGCCCGGCAAAGATGTAGGCAAGCGCCGCAATCCCCCAGGAAAGACCACCAAAGATGTTTAAATACTGTTCCTTTTGCTTAAATGCCTTAACATTACCAGAAGCAATGGCGTAAATGATGGCACCAATCAAGATCCCGATCATTTCCGGTAAAAAGATCCCTAGTGACTTTTCATCCTTTAACCATGGCAACTTCGGGAAGGTCGAGTAAACCCAGTAACCGAAAGTCGTAATTAACAGGAAGAAGAAGTTTTGAACCGTGACCTTTTTGCTAGATGCCTGGTCAGTAATTGACGTCATAAGGGCACCGAGAATCACGATCAGCAATGCACAGAAACCAATAATCAGAGCCCGCTCAGTGTGCCATTCACCAAAGAAGATCACACCGATGATGGAATTACCGGCTAACTGGAAGACCGTTGATAGCGGCATCGTGTTGGAAACACCCATACGCTTGAACGAAACGAATTGACCGATCTGTCCGGTTGACCACAGAGCCCCACAGAGGACTGAGATCCAAAAGCCCCGGCTACTAACTACCACGGCACCAGGATTACCACTTAACTTAGCAACTGCAAAAGCAATTAAACCAACAATCGTGGCACCAGCACCAATACCGAAAGTTTGGTTAACGGTGGAACCGCCAACCTTCCCAGTAATCAGGGGCATAACCCCCCAACCAACGGCGGGAACCAATGCAAGTAAGTACGTAAGAAGCATAACAATTCTCTCCTATCAATCAATCTACAAGGAAATAATTTATCACACTGGAAACGCTTGCACAACCCCATAATTTTTGGTCTAGTCGGCAAAACATTGTATTAATAGTAAGTAACTTTCTAAATAAAAAATTGGTCCAATTGCAAAACGTTTACTATTTTTAATTGTGATCCTGTTCGGCCGCGTGAGCCGTCTTGCTATCTGGGAAGAAAATTGTAAAGGTACTGCCCTGGCCGATCTTACTCTTAACCGTAATTTTCCCGTTATGGAGGTGCACCAGTTGGTGAACAATCGCTAGACCTAGACCGGACTCGCCATACTTGGTGTTCATCCGTGAACGGTCGGCCTTGTAATAACGTTCCCAAATGTTCTCTAACTGATCCGGTGTCATTCCGATCCCGTCATCTTGAACTATGAACTCAGTTCCGTTATCGACCTGTTTTCCTGCTACAAGGATATGGCCATTTTCGGTAAACTGAATCGCGTTTTGAATAATGTTAAACATAATTTGAACAAAGTGGTCATAGTCCGCATAAACCAACAGGCCGTCCGTCACCTTCAGTTCGATCTGATCCCCCTGGGCACTGGCCTTCTTGGCGAGCTGTTCCTTTAGATTATGTAAAACAGCGGCCGCATCAAAGAGCTTACGGTCCATGGCGATCTGATTCGTCCGGATCTTTTCGTAATTTAAGTTGTCATTAACTAGCCGAATTAGCCGCTTAGTCTCATTTTGCATCAGTTCAATGCTGTGCTTCTTATCCTCTTCTGGAATTACATCGTATTGCAGCCCCTCGAGGATCCCATTAATAGTAGTCAGCGGTGTCCGCATTTCGTGGGCAGCATTGGCCATGAACTGCCGCCGCCGCTCTTCTTGGCGGTGGATCTCTTTCTGCGAGCGTTGCAAGGAGGCCGTCATTTGGTTAAAGCTCCGGGCAAGGTCACCAATTTCATCATTTCCCATAATCCGCAAGCGAACATCATAATTCCCCTTAGTAACCTGGTAGGTTAACTTACGCAGGCGGTTAACACGCACCGTAATGGATCGGGAAAAGATATAACTAGCAGCAACCGTTAACAGCCCGGCAAAGAGCAGTGCTACTAACAGGTTAAGCTTAATCTCATGCATATTTTCTTCTAAGGAAGAAGCAAAAGTAGCAATTGCCACCACCGCTACTAACTTGTTTTTTACACGGTAGGGACGAATAATTTCGGTCATTCGTGGTAGTGACGTTGGCGAGATCTTCTTGGAAAGACGGGGGGTCGTTAATTTAATATAAATCGTCTTCCCCTTTTTTAACTTAGCCCAGCTATCAGCCGTAATCGTCGGCGTAAAACCATTACTAGTGAAAACCTGCTGTTGACTGGTATCATAAATGGCAAAATGGACATCCTGATGAGCTAATAAACGGGCATTGGTATTTAGTTCCGGCGTAGCAAAGCCCTTAAAGTCATGTTCAACCGGATCATAACGGATTGAGTCCTGAATTAAGCTGTCAGAATCCTGACGAAGTTGGCGCCAGGTATCCTGGTACATTGACCGGTTGGTAACGTTAATAAAAGAAATACTGATGATAATCATTAACAGTACAATGATTGTAAAGAAGCTCAGCATTAGCCGGTACATTAGCTTCATTCTGGTAATCTTTTTAAGCTTCGTCATCGAATTTATAGCCTACTCCCCAAACTGTCTTGATCACTTGTGGTCCTAAGTCTTCAAGCTTTTGCCGGAGCTTTTTGATATGGGCATCAACGGTTCGTTCATCCCCGTAATATTCATAGTCCCAGACGAGCTGAAGCAACTGTTCACGGGTAAAAACCTGACGAGGTTTGGAGGCCAGCGTCTTTAGCAGGTCAAATTCCTTTGGCGTTAGGTCGGCGATCGGCTGATCATATAGGTATACTTCCCGGGTTTTAGTATTCATCCGGAAGTGTTTGGTAACCACGTCAAAGCTGTCTTCTTCATCTTTTTCTTGGCCAACCGGTGCCTTAGCAAGCTGGCTTCGCCGGTAGAGGGCCTTAATCCGAGCAATTAAGGTAATGGCGCTAAAGGGCTTGGTGACGTAATCATCGGCACCAACTTCTAGGCCTAATACCTGATCACTTTCGGTATCACGGGCCGTCAGCATAATTAACGGTACCGTTGGTGAAACCCGCCGAATATCGGCCGCTACTTGCATACCATCCTTTTTAGGCAGGTTTAAATCCAGGAGGATAATATCCCATTTAGTTGGGTCCTGGTTAAATACTTCTTCAGCTTCTACACCGTCATAGGCAAATTGGTAATTCCAATTTTGTTTTTTTAAAAACATTGCCATCATTTCGCAAACCGAGTGATTATCTTCGATCATTAAAATATTCACTATCTAAACCTCCCTATTATTTATTAAGCGAAACATGTAACCGGCGACGTAATGGTACTTCGAAGCAAACGGCAATTACGGCTCCTACTAATCCTTGGATTGTATTAGGAATAATTCCTAGAACCCCTGTTGCCCAACTGTACAATAATGAATCAGCAAAGAGGTAGCAGATCACCATAATCACCACTCCTAGTACCAAGCCCAGGAGACGGCCCCAACGGTTAGGCAGCCAACGGGCCACTAGTCCAACTATCAGCCCCTCTAACCCATGGGCAATAAACGAGAATGGTGCATACTGGGCAAAGCCGGAAATGAGGTCAAGAAATAGTCCGGCAAAGCCACCAATTGCTCCACCATACCATGGCCCCAGGAGAAGGGCGCCGATCAAGATCGCGGCATCACACAGGTTTACATTCCCCCGGGTCCAGGGTAACGGGATTAAGAATACCCGGCCAAACACCACTGCTAATGCTAAAAATAACGCTGCTAAGGTTAACTTCTTTATTCTCTCTTGTCTCTTCATATTTATTATCCCTTTCGTGCTAAATCAGCCAGTAGCGCTTGAAGACGGAGACCATAATAACGCTCTTCTTCAGGTAACTGACTCGTTTCCGCGACTGCTGTGGTCAGCGCTGCCCCCGCAGCAGTAATTGCTTGTTCTAAGCCGAACTGCCGGTTCAAAAATCCGGTTAGTAAGGCCGCAAAGGTATCGCCGGTTCCGTAATAATGTCCCGGGAAATACTTTTCCGGCAGGTAGACGACGTGCTGATGTTCAACCAGCCAATATCCAATCACCGGTCCGTTCCTAACCCCGGTCACTACCACTGGTGCCGTAATCTTCATTTTAGATAGCCGGTCCATTAACTCAGTGAGGTGCTCCCGACTCGGTGCCATTACTGGCTGACCGGCTAGAATGCATAGTTCCGTCCAATTGGGAGTAATTACCGTCGCCCGCCGGCACAACGAGCGAAGTAACCGGGGATAGTGACTGGTAAGTCCCGGGTATAACTGCCCTTGATCTGCCATTACCGGGTCGACAATTAACCGTGGCGGCCTAAGCTGGTCTAATAGCTGGTGGACCGTCGCTATTATATGGGGACTACCGAGGTAGCCAACCAGTGCACTCTTAAACTCAACTCGCTGGTCTTGCCAATGGTGACTCGTCTTAAGTAGCCAATCGGCGGTTGCCAATTGTACCGGCCGTCCAAAGCCCTCCGTTTGCGTCGATAAAAGACTGGTGGGCAAGAGGGCCGTAGTTTCACCAAGAGACTGCAGGATGGTAACGGCCGCCACAGTTGAAATCTGACCCAGTGCCGAACAATCTTCGATAATTAACGTTGGCTTTACCTGACCCATTCTTGCCATACCACCTTTACTTAGTTTTAGTCATCATTATATACTTTTCATTAGTGAATTGGAAAGTCTTTCAATAATCAAAATACTAATATTTCGTATAATAAAAAGTTGCTAAGTACGTACTTAGCAACTTTTAGGTAAATATATTTATGGAGATGACGGGAGTCGAACCCGTGTCCAAGCATATCGCCATTTCAACCTCTACGTTCGTATCTCAACTATTTAAAATTCACTAACCAAAACGCCGTTGATCAGGGCAACCATGACTAGCTAGCTTGATTAATCTCTTCTAATTACTTCAAACGGGAGTAAGTAGCGTAGTCCACTAAAATATAAAACCTACCTTCGCATCATGGACGAACCCGAAGTAGATTTACGCGCGCTACTTGTTAGGCAGCGTATGCGTAAGCATTTGAATTATTGTTTGCAGTTATAATTTAAAACTGAGCGTTTTTACGAAGACGCAACCTTCGAAACGCAGTTGAAACTCGACCTATACCTGTCGAATCCAAAAAACATCCCCGTTACAACCATTATCATATCATACCCACTACTAATTTCCTAGCAAAAAGGATCACGCATGGAGCGTGATCCTTTTCTTTTATTACCACCAACCGTTGGCTTCCCAGTGGGCCTGTGCGGCTTGCCAAGAACCGTAACGGTTTTGCATATATTGTTGAGCAACCTTCTCCTGGTGTTCTGGTGAAAGGTCACCACCAAGGTAGGCTAAGTCTAACTGGTAACGTCCATAGTGAACACCGTTTTGGACAGTATAGCTTCCCCGTGATTCATGGTAAGCAATCCAGTCCTTAGCTGCTTGTTCACTGCTACTAAGTTGTGGTGTCTTAGTATCATCATCCTGGCCATTACTTTGCTGTGAGTCGTTATCATTGTTGCCCACGGGAGTAATTTGGCCATTTCCCTTAATTAAGAGCTTTTGTCCAACATGGAGCTGGTTCATATCGCCCAGGTTATTGTCCTTGGCAATCTCATTGATTAAGCTGTTATCCTTTGCGAACTTGTAAGAAATACTCGAAAGGGTATCACCACTTTGAACGGTGTAAACCATGTCGGCGTTGGCAACCAATGCAGTTGTTGAAACGCTTAAGGCTACCACCCCAAGAGTAGTAAAGACTTTTACCAAGTTTTTCTTAGTATTCATAAATAAAACAACCATCCTTTTATTAATATAGTTATTTAACTCATTCAACAGCATCTATGGTACACGGCCAACTTTACTAACATGTAACAACTATTTTTCGCTTTCCCCGTTTTCGCTATGTGATTGTTAATTAATTGTAATATTGTAAATTGATATTACAATTTTAATATGATTAATCGCTATTTAATAAGGACTATTCAAGAAGTACTTCTTATTGCTAAAAGGCCTCAGTTAAAACAAAAAGTGGGGGATTTCCTCCAGAAAAGTACAGATTTTCTGGGAAAACGCCCCACTTTAACGTCTAATATGACCTTTTATTACAATTGTGTTGCAAAAAATTGCTCGCAATAAGTGGCCACACCATCGTCCTCGTTGGAAGCAGTGATTGCCGTAGCCGCTGCCTTAACTTGCGGAAGTCCGTTGGCAACTACCACGCCCTGTGCTGCCGCTTTAATCATTTCTAAATCATTATCGGCATCGCCAAAGCTCATCAGGTTACTAAAGTCCTCACCAAAGTGCTTTAATAACACTTTTAACCCGACGGCCTTATTAACACCCGTCGGTAGGAATTCCATAATCATTGGCTGGGATTGCACAGCATGGTAATGTTTCGTCAGTGTGGCCGGCAAACTCTTAATAATCGGGGTTAACTTTTCTGCCGGAATTGCCATGACTGCCTTACTATAAGTCTTCTCCGGCAAGTCAGCACTAGCGATCGGTTGGAAGTTAATGTGCTTTAGTACGGTTCGGTAAATGGAGCCCGGAAAGTCGTTCAATTCGTAGACCTGATCAAAATCCAGTACGTTTAGCGGAATCCGGTGCTGCTGAACGAACTGCAATAACGGTGTCAAGTCCTGCTTTCTCATCCCAAATTCAAAGAGGTGCTCCTTCGTGAGGTTATTGATAACTAACCCCCCGTTAAAGGTAATGGTGTAGTCACTAGGCGTCGTCAGCCCCAACTGCTCAATATACGGCCAAATAGCATTAATCGGCCGCCCCGTACATAGTACCACCTGAATTCCCTGCTGGTGGAGCCGCCGCAAGACGCGTTTATTTCGCGGCGAGATCTCTTTAGCATTGTTCAAGAGGGTATTATCAAGATCTAGTGCAATCATCTTAATCATTTTGCTTCGACTCCTTATTGCTACCCGGGTTATTCTGGAGAATTTGCTTGTTAAAGTCCGCCAGAAGGTCCAGCAGCATTTGCCCCCGTTCACTGCCATAGATTGCAACCCATTTTTTAAACCGTTTCTTTACATTGGCAGTAATCCGTTGTTCAACCGTTTTCCCGGCTGGTGTTACCACCAGTGCCTGACGACGGCGATCGGCCGGATCCCGCTTCTGAGTAACGTAGCCGTTTCCTAGAAGAACCTTTAACTGTCGCGAAACTGCACTTCGGGTAACCTTACGCTGACGGGCAATATCCATCAACTTAATTCCCGGCTGCTTCGTAATACTTCGTAAAATAAGGTATTGTTCAAAGGACAAGGCAAATTCGGCCGAGGGCTCTGAAATAAACGCTTCTAGTCCCTTTAAGCCGCTTAAGTAAACATCAATTGCCTGATCTAATAAATACTCATCTTCAGTCAATCAAAGCACTCCTATCGGTGGTTCAAAATTGCCTTGGCAATCATCCGGGTATAGTGAATATTTCCTTGATCGTCCATGTGCACATTATCATCGGCAAACCAGTCCGCATGATTATTACTTTCACCATACCAGTCAATTACATGGACATTCTTATGTTTTTTGGCCGTTTCTTTAATCTGCCGGTTAACCGTTTGTTGCCATGGCTTGGTTGGTACGTGGGCTGTTAACCAGTAAATTTGCCGGTCATTACCAATTCCGGCAAGAATCTGGTCGATGGTTTCCTTCGTCATTGAGCCGTTGGTTCCTAAGTTAAGAACCACAATCTTATTTAGGTGTCCCTGAGACTTAAGCTGGTCAATTACCGCGGGAGCCTCGCTTCCCTGCCGGCCGACCTTTGCATCAACATAGGCCTGTGGCATTAACTCCTGAATACTATTAGCCGCGTCAGCCATGACCGAGTCACCGATCGCGGTTATTTTGGTCTTCTTTAGTTCCTTAATCTGTTGATTCGTTAGGTTATATTCCTTTTCAAGCTTGGTTGGCTTGCCAGTGCTTGCCTGTTTCCCCTCTGCCAGCTGCTTATTATGCTCTGCCGCCGCCTGGTGGTTACGTTCAATACGGGCCTGAACAGCTGTCTTCGCAGGCTGGTGGTCAGGTTGACCGAACCCAAACAGGGCAATTCCTAATGCCAATACTCCAAACGCCATCTTAATTCCTCCTTGCCAAGATAGGTACCGTAAGTCGTAAATATCCTGCCGTAAGTTTGTCCAATCATAGTGGGCCAATGGGTTTTCTAACAAACGATAGGAAAGTTCACTAATCAGCGCAATAATCACAAACTCAACCAGTGCATTGATCACCGGGTGCTCACCAATATGGACTAACCGCTCGTAAAAGACCATCACTGGGTACTGGTAAACATAGATCCCATAGGAACGTTTACCAACCCACGAGAAGAAGCCATTCGTTAGCCAACGATTCATACTGGAACCGGGATGAAGGATCATCGCAATGAGGATCATCCCGACAAAGCTGTAGAAGAACATTCCCCCACGATAGGTGACGGGGCTTTGTCCGTTTAAGGTAAAGAAACCGTAGATGGTAATAATAATTGCTACGATTCCAATCCCGTTTAACATTCGCACATCTGACCGGATTAAATTCCTACGTAACCGGTCTACCGGCCAGGTTAATCCTAGCCAGGCTCCTAATAACAGGGAAAAGGCCCGGGTATCAGTACCGTAGTACACCCGGTTGATATTGGCCGGGTCATATAGGACGGCCATTTCAACTGCCGACAGGATTGCTAATAATAGGACAATCCGACTAACCCACTTTTTCTTTTTAAATACCCGAAAAAGTAGTAATAAGATTAGCGGCCATAATACATAGAACTGTGCCTCGACGCCCAACGTCCACAGGTGGGTAAAAGGTGACGCCCCGCCAAACTGGTCAAAGTAAGACTGGCCATTTTTTACTTCCCACCAGTTGTAGACCCACAATAAGTTCGTGATAATGGTTGCCTTAATGTGGTGAAGCAGCGGGTGGGCGAATAGTGTTATGTAAGCCGTCGTTAGCACCAGCATTGCAACTAATACTGGGTAAAGACGTTTAAACCGTCGCTTGTAAAAGCGCCGCACGTCAAAGTAACCGTCGTTAGCTACGTGCTTAGAAATCTGATATGTAACAAAGTAACCCGAAATTAACAGGAAAAGGGGTACACCGAGGTAACCCCCTTGCAGTACGTTTGGTAACAGGTGATAAATAATTACCCCTAATACCGCTAATGTACGTAGGCCATCAATCCCCGTAATGTAATGACGCTGCTGCCTACGTCCAACTGATCTCATCTCTCCAAAACCTCCACTTTCTATAACTCCTCATCAAATTATACTGGCTCAAACCGCGGCTGTATAGGACTTTTTCAACAAAAAAAGGCCACGACCGGTACCGCAGTTGATAATTTCTTTTGAATAATGATTCCTGGTCAAATTAACCAATATGATTTTCGTTAAGAATGGCCTTAACAACTTCGTCCATTTCCGGTGTTCGTTTCCACTCTTCCCAGTGATCCATTGATTCATCCTGCATTTGGTAGTGACTATTAATAAAGTTTTCGTATTTAATTACATTTTTAGAATGGGGAATGTTTAACTGGAGAATCCGGACCTCCTTAATATATCCCCGTTCAGCGGCTAATTCGGCCCGACCATTATGGACCATATTGCCAATTTCGTAATAGCTACTCCCATCGTTGCGGGTAATCTCTTCAATCAAAGTTAGTACTTCGTGTTGCTTTTCCAAAACGAACTCTCCTTTCCCCTAGCTATTATAACGACTTTAAAACAAAAAATCACCGTCGCGAGGACGGTGATTGGCATAAGAGAGAAAGAGAATTGATTAGAAGGTAAATACTTAATACCTTGCAACTATTATGATAACGGTTACATTGGATGATGTCAACACAATTTTAAAATAAATGTCAATTTATGTCTATTATTTTAGGCACTAAAGCGGTCACATTACTATGAGGTAAAAAAAGAGCGTGATAGCGGCCATCAATCGCCTCTATCACGCTCCCCTTCTTCACTACAATTGTGGGAAACTTCCCCTATTTTTATTGAACCGTAACTGACTTAGCCAGGTTCCGTGGCTTGTCAACATCAAGGCCCTTGCCAAGACTAGTGTAGTATGCCAGCAGCTGGGCAGGAATTACACTCAGCAACGGACTTAACATTTCATCAACATCTGGTAGAACAATTGTGTCGTCCTCTTGGGCCAGGTGACGCGAAACAATCGTAATCGTGCTTGCTCCCCGGGCCTTCGTCTCATCCAGATTACTCCGGGTCAAACCGGCCGTCCGGTCCTGCGTAATAATTCCGATTACCGGTGTATGGTCTTCAATCAGTGCGATTGTCCCGTGCTTTAATTCACCAGATGCAAAGCCTTCCGCTTGCACGTATGAAATTTCCTTCAGCTTCAAGGCCGCTTCTAGTGAAACCGTCCAGTCGATTCCCCGACCAATGTAAAAGGCATTGCGTGGCTTCGACAGGTAACGTGCGGCAACTTCTTCGAGCTTCTTCTTGCTGTCCGTAATTGCTTGCATTCCGTTGGCTACTAAGCCCAGTTGGTGCTTAACATCGAAGTCCTTAGCAGCTTGCTTACCTAGGTATTCACCCAGCGCTTTAGCTAAGATTGCTTCAACGGCAATTTGGGCCGTGTACGCCTTAGTAGAAGCAACGGCAATTTCCGGACCCGCGTAAAGCAGTTCGGTAAAGGTCGCTTCCCGTGACAACGTTGACTTATCAACGTTGGTAATCGTCAGACTTGGCCAGTTATTCTTGTTAACGTTAACCAGTACCTGTCGACTATCAGCAGTTTCACCACTCTGACTTAAGAAGATGAAGAACGGCTTCTTGGACAGCAGTGGTTGCTCATAGGCAAATTCAGAAGAAATATGAACACTCGTTGGAATTCCACAGAGCCGTTCAAAAATACGGGCACCTACTAAACCGGCATGGTAACTGGTCCCAGCACCAACGATGTAAAGGTGGTCAGCAGCCGCCATCGCCTTTAACAACTTTTCATCGATTTGTGGTTGATCATCCGCCCCAAAGTACTTTTGAACCAACTTCCGCATTACTGCTGGTTGTTCATCAATTTCCTTAAGCATGTAGTAAGGGTAAGCACCCTTATCCGCGGCATTAGCATCCATGTCTACAGTGAAGGATTGCCGCTTCTTTTCGTTGCCATCAAAGTCCTTGATCGTAACGTGGTCCGGCTTCACAATTACTAATTCGTGGTCCTCAATTTCCATAAACGTGTTGGTTTGCTTAAGCATCGACATTGCGTCAGAACCAACCATGTTGTAACCATCACCAAGTCCGACCAGAAGTGGACTCTTGTTCTTAGCTACGTAAAGCGTGTCTGGTTGTTTACGATCCATCAGTACAAAGGCGTATGAAGAATCTGGGCTAATCAAACGTAAGACCTTAAGCAAAGCCGCCTCAGTCGTCATCTGATTATCAACAACAAACTTGTCTACCAACTGAACAATGACTTCCGTATCGGTTTGGCTCGTAAAGTGAACACCAGCCAGGTATTCCTTCTTCAGTTGGGCATAATTTTCAATCACACCATTGTGAACGAGGTAGAAACGGTCATCTTGTGAGTACTGTGGGTGTGCATTGGCTTCACTAGGTTCACCATGCGTTGCCCAACGGGTGTGGCCAATTCCGGACAAACCATGAACATCATCAGTCAATGCTGCCTCCAGGTTGCTGATCCGGCCAGGACGCTTAACTAAATAGTCGTGTCCCTTTTGATCATTTACGTATACACCGGCAGAGTCATAGCCACGGTATTCCAACCGCTTTAATCCTTCAATTAGGATTGAGAGACTCTTATCAGTACCAGTAACTCCAACAATTCCACACATAATTTTTCCATCCTTTTTATATTTAATTAACGCTAAAAATTGGTATAGATAACTTTTAATTAGTGCATTTCACACGCAACTGTATTGTATAGTACAAGTTTTCCCGGTGATTGTCAATCGGTTGCACTTGATTGGTATAGGTCTAATTGAACTAATTGAACATGAACTAGCAGCTAAATAAAAGGGGACGTGACATAAGTCCCTCTATATAGATCAAAAGAGAACAACGCGGTACACAAATGAGGTCCAGAGCTCGGTAAAGCCGAACTCTGGACCTCTATTTGTGCTCGCGGGGGTTCGAAAACGAAGTCGTGACCGACTTCTGTCTTACTCCCTTTGATCCCATATATTAAGTTGTCAGGCCGGCCTTACTTAACTTCTAATTCCGCCCGGGCAACGTCACCAATCTTTTCAACATACTGGTGAACTAGTTCTGGCGTTGGTGCTTCGGCCATAATCCGGAGCAGTGGTTCCGTCCCACTTGGCCGTACTAAGACCCGACCATTACCGGCCATCTCGTCTTCCACTTCGGCGACAACCGCCTTTAACTTCTCGTTTTCCATTGCGGCATTCTTGTCGGCCACCTTGATATTTAACAGTTCTTGTGGGTAGGTAGTCACATCACTGGCCAATTCAGCTAAGGACTTGCCCGTCTCCTTAACCACTGACAATAGTTGAAGGGCCGTTAGCATTCCATCACCAGTCGTGTTGTGGTCCAAGAAAATAATGTGGCCAGATTGTTCACCACCCAGGTTATAACCATTCTTGAGCATCTCTTCAACGACGTAGCGGTCACCGACCTTGGTCTTAACGCTCTTCATTCCGTGAGCTTCTAAGGCTTTATACATCCCCAAGTTACTCATAACGGTTGTGACTACCGTATCCTTTTTAAGCAGGCCCTTACCGTCCATGTACTTACCACAGATGTACATAATCTTATCACCATCAACGATGTTACCCTCGGCATCAACGGCAATGCAGCGATCACCATCCCCATCAAAGGCAATTCCTAGGTCCGCTTCGTTATCGACGACCGCCTTCTGCAGGCTTTCCGGATGAGTTGATCCACAGTCAAGGTTAGTATTTAACCCATTCGGTTGGGCATGGATTGGAACAAAGTCCACGTTCATGTCCGCAAAAAGGTTGGAAACAAAACCACTGGTTGCCCCGTTGGCTGCATCAACGACCACCTTTAAGCCACTTAGGTCAGTCGAAACCGTTTGCTCCAGGAAGGAAGTGTACTTTAAGGCACCCTCATGGTAGTCAACAACCGTTCCCAGGCCCTCGTCTGATGGGCGAGGCAGCGTATCTTCCGGTGCGTCTAGTAGCTGTTCAATTTCGTATTCCAAATCGTCAGAAAGCTTGAAGCCGTCCCCACCGAAGTACTTAATCCCGTTGTACTTAATCGGGTTGTGGCTAGCCGTAATCATTACCCCGGCATCCGCTTCCTGGGCCCGCACCAGGTAGGCTACCCCGGGGGTCGTTACAACGCCGAGGCGCAGAACCTCAATTCCCACGGAGAGCAAACCAGCGACCAGGGCATTTTCCAGCATTTGTCCAGAAATCCGTGTATCACGTGAAACCAGTACCTGTGGACGCTTCCGGTCTGAGTGCCGGGTTAGGACATAACCACCGGCCCGGCCGACCCGGAAGGCCAATTCCGGACTAAGGTCTTGGTTTGCTACTCCACGAACACCATCTGTACCAAAATATTTAAGTTTCATTATTTATTCTCCCCTTTGATTACTTGATGAATTTACACTGCTATTACTCGTATAGCTATCAGCAGTTTGATCATTATTATCCTTATTATTGCTACTTGACGATGAAGATGATGAATCATCCGACTCACTGCTGGATGAATCATTATCACCCCGGCTAATTGGGATCGTAACGTTAGTTGTCTTCGGCATGATCACAACATTTAAAGTCTGACCATTCTTATCAACTGCCTGGAGGGTAACTAACCGTTGTAGGTTCCCCTTCGCATTATTAGGCACCGCTACGAAGGCCACGATCCGACTTACCTTATTGACTTCATCACGGGCCCCGGTAACCTGAACAAACTCCGTATCCAGCCGTGGCCGGCCAACTGAATAACCATTGTCAAGGTCATGGTTACTCAACCGAACACTAACCCGCATGGTAATCGTCTTCCGCGGCTGAATATTAACGTTAATATAGCGTGGCGCTATTACGGCATGCAAATCTGAATTTAATCCGGTCGTTTTGATTGGTACCCGGTGCTTACCCGGACCAAGACTATTTAAATTAGCGTAGACCCGAAAATTCTGCGTATTGCTAGTGGTCGTTACCAGTGCTGACGGTCCACTAACCTTAACGTTAACGTACTGTGGATAACCAGTCACCACGTAGCGGTCATTATCAACCGTGATGTTAAGTGGCATCCGGATTTTAGCCGTTTTATTAGACATTAGCGCTGTCGCCTGGTTACTATCACGGGTGTTTTGGCGTAAAAAGCCATTTTTACTACCGTTAACATAAACAAACAAGAAGATGGCCAAGATAAGTGATAGTAAACGGAGGACCCATTTACGACTAAAAATGCCATCACCATTATTTTTGTGCATGACGACCACCTCCACGCCGGCTAAACTTAGCAGCCAGCTTAGTTATTAAGTTATCCCGTTGCTGCGGCTCATGCTTATAAAGCTGCGAACGGAGGAACTTTAGATAGTCGCTTTGGGACATGTTGCGAATCAGTTCATTATCCTTGGTAATCGATACTTCACCGGTTTCTTCAGAAATAACGATTGTCAATGCATCCGTCACCTCACTAATTCCAACTGCGGCCCGGTGCCGGGTCCCCAGCTCCTTAGGAATTAGTTTACTGTCTGACAACGGTAGGTAGGCCGCTGCCACCGCAATTCGATTATCCTTAATAATAACTGCCCCGTCATGAAGCGGTGTATTCGGAATAAAGGTATTGATCAGTAACGCTCCTGAAATATCAGCGTCTAGTGGAATCCCGGTCTCAATATATTCTTCCAAACCGGTATTCATCTGAATGCTAATTAAAGCCCCAATTCGGCGCTTCGACATGTATTGAATCGCCTGATCCAATTGCTTAATCATTTCTTCTTCCGTCTCATTCGCCGTCTGATGAGCGGTAAAGAACGAGCCCCGTCCCAAGTGCTCAAGTCCCCGTCGAATTTCTGGTTGGAAGATGATCACAATTGCAATCACTCCCCAGTTAATCACCTGGTCCATTACCCAGGAAACGGTACTTAAGCCGACATACCAGCTTACTACCTTTACCAGGATAATGATCAAAATACCACGAAACAGTTGGACTGCCCGTGTACCCCGAATCAAGATCAGTAATTCATAAATCAGAAACCAAATTACGAGGATATCGATTAAGCGAACCAGGTTTTGCAACGTCAGAAGCGAAGCAATAAACTGCATAACATTCACCATCCTCTAAATTCACGTTCATATTATATCATTTTAAGGGCCAAAAATCTGTTATCCTTAAAGTATCGATCTTTTTAAAGGAAGCATAGTACATGAAACAATCGTTACTTCACTGGCTTATCCGGCTCTATTTCTGGATACTAATTATCCTCCTTGCCATTTTTGTTAAGGCCCCCTACGACTTTATGGCCCTTAACACCTTCCTCGGTTACCTCCCCATCGAAATTGGTTTCCAGCTCCGCCGCTTTAACGACCGGCGCGCCCTGGCTTTTTGGCTTGGCCTATTCTTTTGGTTAATCTTTTACCCCAACGCGCCCTACGTTACCACCGACCTCTTTCACCTTTCCTGGCTACATCCCCACACCAACGTTAACGGGATTCTCAAAACGAACCCCGTTATCTGGTTGATCTTTGCCATGATGGTTACCTGTGCATTATCCTGCTTAATTTTAGGAACACTCAGTCTAGAAAAAACGGCCCGCCAATTAACCATGTTAACAACGCCTCATCACCCGGGGGTCAAGAATTGGTGGATTATCCTTTTTAGCCTGTTTTCTGGGGTCGGGATTTACATCGGTCGTTTCCTGCGCCTCCACTCCATTTACCTCCTCTTTACCCCTTCCTGGTTTTTCAGGCAGTTACTTGGTATTTGGTCTTGGCGAATGATTGAGTTTGTATTGATCATGACCGTTATGCAACTCATAACTTACTGGTTGTTAAGGCTATTTCGGTGGGGTAATCAGGTAAGTTAAAATAAAAAGGTGTTTACCGTCACCCTCGTGAGCACAAATAGGCGACAAGCGTTCGGCCTTTCCCGAAATACTTGTCGCCTATTTAGATCAATCCAAGTGATTATTCAGCCAATGCTGCCCGTACCTTGTCAGCTGTCGGGATCGATGGCATGGCCCCCATTTGCTGAACCGTCAAGCTTGATGCCCGTTGTGCATAAACCAGGGCCTCCGCCACGTTGCTTAAATCGTCTTTAAGCTGTGAGCTTAAGGCACCGATAAAGGTATCACCAGCTGCGGTAGTATCAACCGCCTTGACCTTAAAGGCTGGTACCAGGCCGTGGTCAGTTGGCGTCGCGTAAAAGACCCCTTTCGATCCTAAAGTGATCAGGAGGTGCTTAACGCCCCGCGTCTGGAAGTATTCTGCACTGGCCAACATTGACTTCTCGTCCGCAATTTCAATCCCCGTTAGTAGGGCACATTCACTTTCGTTAGGAGTAATAACGTCGGTGTATTGCAGTAATTCCGGAATAATATCGTGTGCCGGTGCGGGGTTTAGAATCGTGGTAACCCCGTGTTGTTTAGCCATCTTAAATGCTTCGAGGGTCACCGCTTGTGGCGTTTCAAATTGACTGATTAAAAAGTCAGCATCACTAAGTACATCATCGACGCCGGCCAAAACGTCCGTAGTCATTGCCTGGTTAGCACCACCATAGATCATGATATCGTTTTGGCCGCTAGCATCTAGGGTCACTGCCGCGGTCCCGGTACCGTGATACTTATCAACCATAATGTGGTGCGTATCGATATTGTTCTCCTTGAGCGCCTCTAACATGTACTGCCCTTCATTATCTGACCCCACTGCGCCAATAAAGGCAGTCTTGGCACCAGAGCGAACCGCCGCAACCGCCTGGTTAGCACCCTTGCCACCAGGAGCGGAACTCTTACTCTTAGCAGAAATGGTTTCACCCGGTTGGGGAAAACGTTCAACGTGGTAGGTGGTATCGACATTAATACTACCTAAAACAACTACTTTATTGCTCATAATGATTTCTCCTTAGTAAATCGTTTTATCTCTATATATTATTTTATCATAGTATAAAACCGATTACAAAAGTTATCATGGCACTAAGTAAAACGTTTTGACAGTATTTTTTTAAAGGGACTGTGACATAAGTCCTTTTACATAGATCAAAAGCGAACAACGCGGTACACAAATGGGGTCCAAAGTCCGGCAAAGCCGAACTCTGGGCCCCTATTTGTGCTCGCGGGGGCTCGAAGACGAAGTCGTAACCGACTTCTGTCTCGCTCCCCCTTTTTTAGTTGCGCCCAATAATCCGTACTTCGGTCTCCAGGCTTACACCAAATTTTTTCTTAACCGTCTCCTGAACGTGGTGAATGACATTCACATAGTCATTGGCGGTCCCGTGGTCAATATTGACGATAAAGCCGGCATGCTTCGTCGAGACCTGGGCCCCACCCGAAGTGTATCCTTGTAAGCCGGCATCGTGAATCAGCTTACCAGCAAAATAACCCGTAGGCCGCTTGAAGACACTTCCACACGATGGTAGGTCAAGTGGTTGCTTAGCCGCCCGGCGCTCATTTAACTCCTTCATTTTAGCCGCAATCTTATCACGGTCTCCAGGAGTCAATTTAAAGGTCGCATCTAATACGATCCCGTGATTTTCTTGAATACTACTGTGGCGGTAACCAAAGTCGAGTTCTTCATTGGTCATTTCCTTAATGGTGCCATCTGGGAGTAGGATCGTGGCCTTGCTGGCCGCAAATTTAGTTTCCCCACCATAGGCGCCGGCATTCATGAAGATTGCCCCACCTACACTACCGGGAATCCCGGCCGCAAATTCTAGCCCGGTCAAACTATGGTCACGAGCAGCAATTGTCGTGTCAATGTAAGATGCCCCGGCCTGGGCAACCACTTCATCACCATTAACGGTAATCTGGTCCATCTTGGTTAAGATCAGGGTTAGCCCTTCAATTCCCCCGTCACGAACAATTAGGTTACTAGCATTTCCCAGTACCGTTAGCGGTAGCTGGTGAGCACTCGCATAGGTTACTAACGTTTTCACCTCGTCAACGCTCTTGGGAAAGGCCAACCAGTCTGCCGGTCCGCCCGTATGGGTATACGTGTACCGCATCAGTGGCTCATCTTGTTTAATTTCAATTTCCGGAAATTCCATAATTAAATTTGCCATTTTGTCTTCCTCATTTTCTTAACTTTAATATTCAAAAACGCTTACCATTGTATTGTATCATTTAATTGCAAAAGTAACTGGCCATTTGTACAATTGTATTATCATGATCCGACAACTAACAAGGTGGTGCTCTTTTAATGAATTTTATTGTAATGGACTTTGAAACGGCCAACGGCAAACGTTACAGCGCCTGTTCACTGGCACTAACAATTGTGCGTAATAGTCAGATCGCCGACGAATTCTATACGCTTATTAACCCGCAGACCGATTTTTTCTGGCGTAATATCCAGGTCCACGGTATCCATAAACAAGATGTTATCAACGCGCCAACCTTTCCAACCGTCTGGGAACACATTAAAGAGTTTTACACACCCGAAAAGTTAGTGGTTGCCCACAACAATCGCTTTGACAACAGCGTTTTAAAAAGCACCCTCGAACATTACGGTATTGAGCCACCGGCCTACCTAACCCTTGATACACTGGCTAGCAGCCGGCAACTCCTACCGGGGCTTAGCAACTACAAGCTCAACACGGTCTGTGATGCTCTAAACGTTGACCTGCACCACCACCATAATGCCCTAGATGACGCCCAGGCCTGTGCCAACATCCTACTCACCCAGGGGCGGCAGTTTGGTAGTCAACGATTAAGACCCTTCATTAAAATGGTGGGTTAACTGCAGAAAGAAGGAACTCAAGTATGGAAAAGATCCCCCTCCACGGTGGAGAATTAACTCTTGACGAACTCAACGCCATCTTTACTACGATCCCCGTTGAATTTGACTTTATTGATCAAAATGATATTATTCGCTGGTCGTCAGCCAACCGGCACCGGCTGTTTAAGCGAACCGATGCGGACCTGGGTAAGCATGTCCTCGACGTACACCCCGGTCACAGTCAAGGACGGGTTAAGCAGGTCCTGCACGAGATGCACAGCGGTGACCGTAGCTCGATTAAGCTTTTAATCCACTACCACCAGCAGCCAGTTAGCATTGCCTTTTACGCTCTCCATAACGACCAGGGTGATTACCTTGGCTGCGTCGAGGTTACCCAGCCGGTCAGCGACTTTCAAGAACACGGGTCAATCTGGCGAAATATTAAGCAGGTCTTCCATAAAAAATAGTAAAAAGGCCGTTGGATAGTGCTAAACTTACCAATACGTACATAAATAGGCGTCCAGCATGCGGATCTTTTTCGCATGCTGAACGCCTATTTATTGGGGAGGGATTCATGAAAGAAGTCCCTTCCCCCGACTTTAACGCGGTTGGTATTCCATCTTGAGTGCCGGCCGTCCGGCATCCTTTTCCCGACCGGTTTCCACAAAATCCAGCTTCCGGTAAAGGTTAATCGCCGGCTGGTTGGTTTCAAAAACCGTCAGTACCAGCTTATCCAGACTACTATAGTTAGCAAACCAATATTCAGCTTCGTCTACTAATAGTTGACCGATCCCGTTACGCCAGTATGGCTTAGCGACCACTACGCCTAGTTCACCAACGGTCGGTTGATCCTCCAAGACCATCACCGTCACAATTCCGATTGGCGTCGAGTCTAACATTGCCAGGAGCATCACACAATCATCAAAAGAATTGATCATGTCGATATTCCGCCGTTCCTGGTCAAGCGTGACGTCGGCCAAATGGGGAACGAGGATCGCGTCACTCTCGGTGGCTGCCTGCCGCAATAAGGTTAACACTCCCGCGGCATCTTCGGCCGTAGCTAATTTTACTTGAACATCAGCCATTTACTTCACCACCGTCATCACCAAGTGATCAAAGTGGTCACCGTGCGGTTCGAATTCCAGTACCCGCCGATCCTCATCGTCGGTCCGCTTGAAGTGGATTGCTAAATAGTCATCGGGTAGTTCATCGGCAACGAACTCGGCCCATTCCACAACACTTACACCGTCACTATCAAAGTATTCCTCCAAGCCAAGGTCTTCACCGCCACCGTTCTCTAAGCGGTACGCGTCCATATGGTAAAGTGGTAACCGGCCATCATGATACTCATGAATAATGGTGAAGGTGGGGCTTTTAATAATATCCGGAATGGCAAGTCCCTTGGCAAGTCCCTTGGTAAAGGTCGTCTTACCGGCCCCCAAGTCACCGTCCAGCACTAAGACATCCCCAGCAGCGAGTTGTTTACCGACCGCCTCCCCAAGGGCGATCGTGGCCTCGCGACTGGCCATTTCAACTGTTTTCATTAAACTCACCTCTAATAATTCTCTATATAACCGTTCCTATTGTAGCTGATCTAAACGCCAAAGACAAAAGGGGTGCATGATTGAAGTCGTAACTGGCTTCTGTCATGCACCCCTTAATATTAAATTAACTATTTTTAAGCTCAATTATGCCCGTGCAGCAGTAATCAAGGCCACGTCATATACGTCGTCTTCATTGCAACCCCGTGACAAGTCAGCAATTGGCGCATTGAGTCCTTGCAGAATTGGGCCAACGGCTGTAAAGCCACCAAAGCGTTGCGCAATCTTGTAGCCAATGTTACCAGCTTCCAGACTTGGGAAGATGAAGACATTCGCGTGACCAGCAACCTTTGAGTCAGGTGCCTTCAATGCACCAACTGCTGGTACAAAGGCGGCGTCAAATTGTAGTTCACCATCTGCTGGCAGGTCTGGAGCCATTTCGTGAACCTTAGCCGTTGCGTCGGCCACCTTGGTAACCATGTCACCCTTGGCAGAGCCCTTGGTGGAGAAGCTCAGCAGGGCAACCTTAGGATCAATACCGAAGAGCTTAGCCGTTTCGGCACTTTGAACAGCAACTTCCGCCATCGTTGGGGCATCTAATTCGATGTTGATCGCACAGTCGGCAAAGATATAACGTTGGTCACCCTTGATCATCAAAAAGGCACCACTGATCCGGTGAGCACCCGGCCTAGTTTTGACGATTTGCAAAGCTGGACGAACAGTTGAACCGGTTGAGTGAACGGCACCGGAAACCATACCGTCAGCCTTACCCATGTAAACCAACATGGTACCAAAGTAAGAAACGTCCTTCAGCATTTCCGTTACTTGTTCCGGGGTGTTCTTCCCCTTCCGCCGTTCTAGTAATGCGTCGAACATGGCCTTCTTATCTTCTTCTGGGTATTCTGCCGGGTCCAAAACGGTTAAGGCAGAAATATCCCAACCATTGTCACTAGCGGTCTTTTCGATTTCTGACCGGGTCCCTAACAGGATCGGCTTCAGCAGGCCATCA
The DNA here is from genome assembly GCF_051873035.1 of Limosilactobacillus sp. Taxonomy (GTDB): domain Bacteria; phylum Bacillota; class Bacilli; order Lactobacillales; family Lactobacillaceae; genus Limosilactobacillus. Next base: position 43,478 of record NZ_JBJEEL010000013.1, on the reverse strand, counting down.
TTTTGTAGGCGAACAGCAGCGCCTAATACCCGCTTATCTTCACCTTCTGGGAAAACAATCGTCTTACCGGTTCCCTTTACCTTAGCAGCAATTTCATCAAATAATTCCATTATGCAAGTACCTCCTCAATTGATCCTTAAGCATTTTTAGGCAGCTCGTTTGCTGGACCTTCATCAACTACCGGGTTAGCCGGTAGCTGCCAATCAATTGGCTGTTCTCCCATTGCGCGAAGTGCCTCGTTGGTCTTGGAAAATGGTCGTGAACCAAAGAACCCCCGGTTAGCCGATAACGGGCTGGGGTGGGCTGATTCTAATACGATATTGGTAGTCGTGTTAATCAGCTTCTTCTTGTCCCGGGCAGCCCGCCCCCACAGAATGAAAACTACTGGTTTAGGACGCTCTGACAGGGCATGGATCGCCGCGTCAGTGAGCCGCTCCCAACCATGTCCACGGTGAGAGAAGGCCTGACCGGCACGGACGGTCAAAACCGAATTAAGCAATAGGACGCCTTGGTCGGCCCAGTGCTTAAGGTAACCATGGTTCACCGGCTTAAATCCCACATCCGTTTGCAGTTCTTTATAGATGTTTTGCAACGAAGGTGGGACCGCCACACCTGGTAATACCGAAAAACTACACCCGTGTGCCTGGTGAGGGCCATGATATGGATCCTGGCCCAAAATAACTACCTTAACCGTGCTAAAGGGAGTCCACTCAAATGCCTCAAAAATGTGATGCATTTCCGGATAAATGGTCCGGTGCATGTACTCCTCCTTTAGAAAATCATGTAGCTGTGAATAGTAAGAACTCTCAAACTGGGGTTTTAATACTTCCCACCAGTCATTATGGATTAATTGTTTCATCAGTATTATGCACCTCGTCTTTTATTTTATCATATCCCCTTCACTAGTAACAGTAACAATGGAAGCGTTTTTTGCCGGTTGAATAATTAGGCTTTTGGAGGGGAAGCTGGTAAAATATATTTAATTCTAGTAGCGAAATGGTGGTGAGCTTGTGCGCAAATTGTACCTTCGTGATCACGCAACCGATCTGCACGGCACAACGATTATCCGTGATGAGCAGGGGCAGTCGTGTTACCTGCTTGCCGGTAAATGGGGGCTGCATCACGATGTCTTGTCCCTATACGCAATCGACGGTCAACTGCTAGCGGAAGTCAAACAACTATCACTCGGCCTCCTCCCCAAGTTTGGTCTCTATCAAAACCGGCAACGGGTTGGTATTGTTGGCAAGTCGTTTGGCTTTGTCCGTCAGGTAGTCTACATTCGCGGTCTCAATTGGATTATTGTGGGATCGCCACTCGGTAACCGTTACCGGGTCTTTGGTGGTGGCAAGCTCATCTTTGCCTTAAAGCCAGTCCGCTTCTCTGGTTCCTACTGTCATGAGCTCCGCGTCACTAACCGCCAGGATGAGCCACTGGCGATCCTAATCGCAAGCGTCTTAGACCACTGGTCCCGGACTGGTCAAATTGACACCGAAAAAGTCCAGTTCAGAAACCGGTCGCTCGCTGGTAATTGCGGAATGGGCTACCGACTCAAGTAAATATTAATACTAACCCGCTAAGTTTTAACGCTAACTTAGCGGCTTTTTATTTTCGCTAGTAAGCAAATTAACAAAGCGCTTGGCCACCGGACTTAGGCCGCCGTCACGTTGCCAAACGACCTCGATTTGTGAGTCCCATGCTGGATAGTCCACCGTTGTGATTGCGGAACGGGCACAGCTCTGGGCAATTAACCGCGGCACCAGCGCGATCCCCATCCCCTTATCGGCCCAGTTAATTGCCGTCCGGGCATCATCACACTTAACACTATAAAAGGGGGTAATCCCGTTCCGGGCAAAGGTATCATTAAAAATTGCCTCAAAGCGGCGGTAAAGGATCAGGGGTTGGTGGTCAAAGTCCTTAATCTGCATCCGCGCTGACGGAAAGGAATAGCGCTGGTGGTTACCAACCGCCACCATTTGATCCTGGTACAACACCTGCTGGATAAGGCCGCGAGTATTGAAGGGCGTTCGTACAATCGCCAGGTCCAACAGGCCACTATTGAGTTGGTCAATCAGGGCCATCGTATTGCCCTCCGTAATTTCAAAGTTGACCCGGGGATAATAGGTTGTTAACTGGGTCAGCGCCTGGTTCGGCAATAGTTCCCCGGTGGACGAGATTAGCCCCAGGTGGACGGTCCCCATCTGCCCCGTCTTTTCTTGACTTAGGGCCTCTTCGGCCGCCTGCCTTACTTTAACCATCTGCTGAGCATAGGTTAGAAAGGTCCGCCCCGCCGGTGTTAACTCAATTCCATAGGAGCTCCGGGTAAATAACTTAGTCCCGAGCTCTTTTTCTAACTGTTTCATCTGGTATGAAAGTGGGGGCTGGGCCATGTAAAGACGCTTAGCCGCGGCCGTAATTTGTCGCTCCTGTGCCACTACCAAGAAGGCTTGCAGTTGTTTTAAATTCATTTTTCCTCCCCCAGTTATCTAAATTTTTTATTTCTTTAATTATAAAATGGTATTTTTTTAATTGTCAAAGAACCGGTAAACTGGGTATATATACCTGTAATTGGAGGCTACTATGAAACGTGAACAAGAAAAGCACCGTCAGCGGACCAGACGGCTGTTCGCCAACCGTCCCGTCTGGTGGTGCCTTTTAACTATTATCATTCTCGGGATACTGATTTTATTTAGTTATGAATACCGGCTTTGGCATTCTACCGTCCACCAAATCCACACTAGCAATGAAAGCAGCCAGGCTACCAGGCTAATTAAAGAGCGCCGTCCCTTTAGTGTTCTGGCTATGGGAACCGATGTTGGTGCCTTAGGACGGGGAACCTCTTACGCCGGTAACACCGATACGATGGAAGTAATTACGGTTAACCCCCAGCAAAAACGGGTGACGATGGTTGCCGTTCCCCGCGATACCCTGGTAAAGGTAACCACTAAGGACGGTACCCGTTACGTTAAAATTAACGCCACCTATGCGATCGGTGGTCCCCGACTAGCCAAGAAGCAAGTGAGTGAACTGCTAGGTGTCCCGATTAACTTCTATGCCCTGACCAACATGGGAACCCTTAAAAAGGTCGTCAATGCCGTTGGCGGTGTAAACGTTAATAACCCCTTCGCCTTCACCTATGAGGGGCACCACTTCAAGAAGGGTTGGCAACACCTTAACGGTCGCGACGCTCTTAAGTATTCCCGGATGCGTTATGATGACCCCAACAACGACTATGGGCGCCAGCGCCGTGGTCAACAAGTTCTACAATCAGTCATTAGCTCATTTAAAAAGCATGGTTCGCTCACCGCGGCTAACGAGATCATCACGGCAGCCCAGGATGGTGTCCGGACCGACCTCCCCCTCGACCACCTTTCCCGTCTCTACCTTAACTACCGGTCCGCAATGGATCAGACGCATAAGGACCACCTCCAGGGGAAAGACGCCCAAATCGACGGAACTGATTTTCAAATTGCCACGGCCGGCGAGATTAACCGGGTTTCTAAAGAACTTCGGCAGTCACTCGGTCTGTCGCCCCACCACGTTGTTAATAATGAAACGCGGATGAATAAACACCAAACCAATTGGAATGGTTATAACCAGCTCGACTACCGGCTCCCGGGTAACGCCCAATACAACGTCCTAATCAGAAATTAACATAACCATATGATCAAAAGTAAATAACGCCATACACAAATGGAGGCCCAAAGCCCGGCAAAAGCCGAACTCTGGACCTCCATTTGTACTCACAGGGGTGTATGCCACACTCCCCATCGCTTAATAATGCTTCATTACCCGTTCAATTTCGCGGTTTTGTTCACGACGCTTGATCGCCTCACGCTTATCGTACTGGTGCTTCCCCTTGGCAACTCCCAGTAAGACCTTGGCGTAACCGTGCTTAATATACATTTTAAGTGGAACCAGGGTAACCCCCTTATCCTGCAACGCCCCCGCTAACCGGTGAATCTCCTTCTTGTGCAAAAGCAGCTTCCGGTTACGAAGCGGATCCTGGTTAAAGATATTTCCATTATCATATTCACTGATATGAACGTTCATCAACCAGGCCTCCCCATTACGGATTTGGGCAAAACCGTCCTTTAAGTTTACCCGGTGGGCCCGGACCGACTTAATCTCGGTTCCAGTTAATACTAGGCCCGCCTCCACCGTGTCCGTCACGAAGTAATCGTGCCGGGCCTTTTTATTTTGGGCAATTAAGTTATCGTCTTTTTTTTGTTGGGATTTTTTGGCCATTTTATCCCTCCGTTATTTTAATGTCTGCGCCGCCGACCCTCGGAATGGTGGTCACGAGAATTATTATGGTGGCGTGTCTGTCCCCGGTTAATTTGCCGGCTATTAAGGTGACCATTATGTTGGTTGCGGTCGTGCCGTTTGACGTGGCCGTGATTACCCCGTCGCCGGTTACCGCCGCCATGCCGCCGATTATCATGCTCGTGTGGTACCCGGATCTTAGTTGTCGGTGCGTCTTGCGGGTTGACCATTTCAAAGTCCACCTCACGAAGATCCTTGTCAACCCGGTTTAAGCGGACCTTAACCGGCTGACCAATTTGAAAAATCCGGTGGGTCTTCCGACCAATCAGGGCCATGTGCTTTTCAGAGTATTCATAGTAGTCATCATTCATTGCACTGATGTGGATGAGCCCTTCACAGGTGTTTTCCAGTTGGACAAAGAGACCAAACTTCATTACGGAACTAACTACGGCATCAAAGGTCTCACCAACGTGGTCGCCCAGGTACTCGGCCTTCTTCATGCTATCAACATCACGTTCCGTATCGATCCCCCGTCGTTCGGTGACCGAGGTGTGTTCGGCAATTTCCGGTAGCTTATCACGCCAAGCCGCCTTCGCATGTTCGCCCGTACCATTTTGGGCATACCACTTAATTAGGCGGTGAACGGTATCATCGGGATACCGCCGAATTGGCGACGTAAAGTGGGTGTAGTACTTGGCCCCCAAACCAAAGTGACCGAGTTCTTCATCCGAATACTTAGCCTGTTGCATACTCCGTAACATCATCACCTGAACCATCTGTTCTTCAGGCTTACCAGCGACGTCCTTTAAAACCTTTTGCAACATCTTCGGCTTAATATTGTTGATATCGCCATGAACATTAATACCGAAGACACTCAAGAAGTCAACAAAGGACTTAATTCGGTCCTTATCCGGCGTTTCGTGAATCCGGTAAAGGAACGGAACGTGTTCGTTAAAGTAGTGTTCAGCGACGGTTTCATTGGCAGCTAACATAAAGGATTCAATCATCCGTTCGGCCGTTCCCCGTTCACGCAGTTGGATATCAATCGGGTGACCGGTGTCATCCACAATAATTTTAGCTTCGGGAGCCTCAAAGTCAATCGCGCCCCGCCGCTTCCGGCTCTTAAGCAAGATCTTATGGAGTTCACCCATTGTTTCAAACATCGGAACCAGGTCCTTGTACTGGTTAATCGTCTTTTCATCATGGGCTTCCAAAATCCGGTTAACCGCCTTGTAGGTCATCCGGGCATGGGACTTCATGACACTTGGGAAAATCCGGTGGTTAACCACCCGGCCCTGGTCATCGATTTCCATCTCACAACTCATGGCCAACCGTTCTTCACCCGGGTTCAACGAACAGATCCCGTTAGAAAGCCGCTTCGGCAGCATCGGGACCACCCGGTCAGTTAGGTATACGGAAGTGCCCCGTTTAAAGGCCTCCTTGTCTAGGGGCGTTCCCGGTTGAACATAGTGACTCACGTCCGCAATGTGGACCCCCAAGTGGTAGTGTCCATTGTCCATCTTCCAGGCGACGACTGCATCATCCAGGTCCTTTGACTCGATCGCGTCAATCGTCACCAAGGGCTGGTTAGTAATATCTTTACGGCCCTTCTTCTCTTCCGGAAGAACATGCAACGGGATCTTATTGGCCTGCTCCATGGCCTCCTTCGGAAACTCATGGGGAACATCATGGGCATAGATCACGGATAAAATGTCAATCCCGGGTTCGTCCTTATTACCGATCACCTCGGTAACGGCCCCCGTCATTGCTTGGGGCGATTCATCACTAGGGTAGCTCTCGACCGTCGCGGTAACCACTTCGCCATCGAGCGGTTTCAGTCCCTTATCAGTGACAAAGAAACGGTACTGGGATAACTTCTTATCCTTTAACAGGACTTCCCCAATATAGTTACCAACCGTCTCTTGTTTAAATTCACCAACCACCCGGTCGTAGTTATGCTCTAAAATAGCGGTAACCTGGGCTTCTGGTCCCTGTCCAGCCGCTGGGTCACCGGCCCTTAGTACCTTTACTGCTACCTGGTCACCATTTAAAGCATGCATGGTGTGGTCAGGATTAATGTACATATCTGGTAAGTCGGGATCATATTCTACGAAACCAAAGCCCTTATCATTACCATGAAAGGTCCCGGTAATCGGGGCCTGCTTGATAATTGCTTCAAATTCACCCTTATCGGTTACCCGGACCTTCTTATCCCGCTCCAATTGAGCAAGGATTTGAATAATTGGGGTAAATTGGTCGGCATTGTCCATATCTAGGGCATGGGCGATTCGCTCCGCGGAATAACTAATTCCCGCATTTTTAGTTAAAAAGTTTAATATTGAATCCTGTAATTTTGCTCTATTACTTGTCATTTCCTACCTCAAATATCTTTTTTAAATATTGTTCAACATCATTAAAAAGCTGCCGGTGGGCACTATTTACGGTTAATAAATGGCTAGCATTAGGATAAAAGTGGTAATCCACCGGCGTCTTTTGGGCCTTCAAGCGGTCCCTTAGCTGGGCACCGGACTGGGGATCAATCATTTCATCCTTTCCCCCTTGGGCAATAAAAAAGGGCCTTTTTATCTGGGAGAGCCCCTGGTCAAGCCCCTTCGTCATCTGCTGAATGGCCGCTAATTGTGCTGGTAAACGTTCACCAAGCCAGTAAAGGCGTTCCTGGATTAACTCCGGTTCTAGTCCCTGCCGACGGTAATAGGCCGCCGCCAGCTTAGGAAAGTACTCCGGAACGTTAGATTCACCCCAACTAGTAATTGGTGAGGCAAAAACACCACCACCGACTAACTCGGGATCGTCTTCAAGGGCCCGGGTAGCAAAGAGCCCCCCTAATGACAGTCCGAAAATTGCAATTTGACTTACCCCACTATCGCGCAAGTTCAAAATAGCCATCCGGGTGTCATCCCACCAATCGTCCGGACTCCCGTTGGCTAAAATCTTACGAGGATCGCCACCGTGACCCGTGAAAAGCGGCCCAATAACGGTATAGCCGGCCTGGTTTAACTGGCGGCCCAGCATCCGAACATCATTACTATTTCCCGTATAAGCATGTAGCAATACTACCCCCTGCTTACCACTGTGGGGAAAGAAAAAGGTCGACCCATTATACGTCTTCATGACTTGGCACCCCGCTTTTTAATAAAAAGGCCCCCTGCTAGCATCGCTTCAGGGGGCAAACTCAAAACTCTAATGTGATGATACGTAAACTAACGCTAATGCCAGAACGAAGAACAGTGCTCCACAGATTGTCGTAACAATTTGCATAACGGCTTCAAATCCCCGTGCCTTCCGCCGGGAGAAAAGATCACCAGCACCACCCGTTAAGGCTGACATAGCGTCATTGTCATTTTTAGCCGGTTGCATCATAACACATGCAATTAGGACTACACATACTATTAGAAAGATTGTCATTAAAGTATTATACAAGAAAACTTCCTCCTAATTTTTACCCACTATATCTTTAATATCATATCATATTCCCATACCGATTGCTATACATCCGCGTAATGAGCAGCCGCTTCTAGCCGGGCCTGAACCTGACCGGTTTTAGCCTGGCAAGCCTGGATTAAAAGGGTGTCGCCAGCATGTAAAACCGTCTGCCCATTCGGAATAATTCGTTCCTCACCACGGTAAATTGTCGAGACAATACTATTCTTGGGCCACGAATAATCGGCAATTTTCCGCCCATCAAGTGTTGCTCCGGCGTAAATTGTAATTAGCAGCTCCATCTCACTCTGGTGGGGAACGGACTGCTTACCGATAAAGTTATTAAACATTGCGGTATATACTGGTTCGCCATGAAGGGCATCGACAACCAGATAGGCAACCATCGCGACGATCGCCAGTGGCATCAGGTGGACCAGCGAACCCACCATTTCGGTAATTAGCAAAATAGCCGTAAACGGTGCTTTGCTGATACAAGCAAAGTACCCCGCCATCGCATAAATAATGAAGTTCGGTAGGTAGTGAGCCGGCAGCAATCCTAACCTAACCATCAAAGCACAGTAAACGGCCCCAAAAACTGCTCCTAAGGTTAGGATCGGCAAGAAGATGCCTCCCGGTAACTGCGAACTGTAACTAACCATTGAAAAGACAAAGCGTAAGACAAAAAGCCCGGCAAAAAGGCCCAATGAAAATGGCAGGTTAGTCAGGTGGGTAATTAGCTGGTTACCACCACCCAGCGTCCCCGGCCAATACCAGGCAATCGGGATCACCAGTAAAAATGGCAACACCGGATAGGCAAAGGGTGGCAGCCACTTGATCTTGCCTGTCCAGGTATCAAGGTGGAGAATAATCAGCTGATATAACCGGCCCAGTAAACCAAGAATTAATCCTAACAGTAAGAGGTGCCAGTATAGTCTCGTTGGTAACATCTCCTGATACCGTACCGCTAAAACCGGTCGCAAACCGAAGAAGGTTAAGGAAACCATATTCGAGCAAAGGGAACTAACAAAAGTGGCTAGCCAAATTACCGGTGAAAAGTTATGATAAACCTCTTCTAAGATAAAGATAGTACTAGCAATCGGGGCGTTAAAGGCGGCCGATAAACCGGCCGCTGCACCACTAGCAATTTCAATGCGCCGGTTTAGCTTACCAACATGTGACGTTTCGGCCACTCCCTGACCAATCGTCGCCCCTAACTGAATCGACGGTCCCTCACGCCCTAGGTAGAGTCCCGAACCAATCGCCAGGATTCCACCAAAAAATTTCCGCCAAAGAACCGGCCACCATTTCTCATCAAACTGGCTGGTTAATTGGCCCTCAACCTGGGGAATACCCGACCCCTTAATATTGGGGTAACTCTGGGTAAGCCAGCCCAGCGCAAGCGCCAAAGCCACGGCCCCGAGTGCCCAGAAAACGAGTCCGAACGGGTAGTGGTGGAAGTACTGGAAGCAGCTCATCACAAAAGTCAAACCGTGCTGGATAGCTAGCCGGAAAAGACTCACTACCAAACCCGTCAGCAGGCCAATTAAGATGGCCCGTAAAACGTGAATAAACTGGGGATGTTGATAGATAAAGTTACCCTTGCGCATATAATAAATTTCCTTCCTGCTGGTTTTAAGCTAAGTGTCATTGTACAACATTACTTAGGCAGAATAAAAGCAATGAGAATATGGCGCCCAGCGTCCGGAGTTTTCCGAATGCTGGGCGCCGACTTTCAACTGTGCGGTCAACTTTTATTTTTTATTCTACTGTAATTTAGGCTCGTTCCCGACTTAAACCATGCCGCATCAGGTAAACCACCACCGCAAAGATCAAAACAACCGCGCCGACAATTACGGAAACCCGGGTATCGGGATTAATGAACATGAAGATCACGATTACGATCAACATGATAAAGGCAAAGTAGTTAGAAAATGGGTAAAGCGGCAGCTTAAATGGGTGGTCAGCCATCAGTTCAGGGTTATTGTGACGGAAACGTAATTCGGCCATCAAGATTACGAACCACGGAATCATCCCCGGTAAAACGGAGGAACTAAAGACAATCACAAACATGTCAGCCGTTGACTTGCTAAGCATCGTCGCAATAATGTCAATGATGAAACCGATCAGGATTCCGCCAGAAATACCAAGAATGGCCGCATCGGGAACCACCCGCTTGGATAAACGCCCAAAGATGCTTGGGGCATCCCCTTCGTGTGCTAGCTTAAAGAGCATCCGGCTAGAACTGTAAATTCCGGAGTTAGCCCCCGATAGTGCCGCCGTTAATACCACGAAGTTAATGATGGAAGCGGCCGCCGTAATACCAACCTTCGCAAAGGTCGAAACGAACGGTGAGCCAACACTGCTCAACTTATTCCAGGGGTAAATCGTAACGATCACAAAGATCGCCCCGATGTAGAAAATTAGGATCCGCAGTAAAACAGACTTAACAGACTTAACAATCGCCTCTTGAGGGTTAGCTACTTCACCAGCCGAAATACCGAGCAGCTCAATTCCTTCGTACGAGCCGACAATGATCGACATGGAGAAGAAGAAGCCCGAAACACCACCAGTAAAGAAACCACCGTGGGACCAGAGGTTACTAAAGCCGGTCGGGTGCCCCCCGTTACCAAAGCCAAAGAAGATTACCATGAAGCCCAGTAGGATCATAAAGATAATCGTAACCACCTTGATCATCGCAAACCAAAATTCCAGCGACCCATACGCTTTAGCACTGGCAAGGTTCGCCAGGACCAAGAAAACGATGATGACAATGCCGGCAATCCAGGTCTGCATGTGTGGCCACCAATACTTAAGGTATTCGGTCGCCGCGACCACTTCGGACATTCCCACGACAATGTATTCAAAAACGTTTGCCCACTTGGCCAGGTAACCGGCTAGGGGATGGACATATTCAGTGGCATAATCAGCAAAGGAACCAGTCCCCGGATTAATATAGATCATTTCACCGAGGGCCCGCATGACAATATACAAAATTAAACCAACAAAGGCATAGGCCAACAGGACGGATGGTCCGGTCCACTTAATGGTTGAGGTCGCACCCATAAAGAGGCCGACCCCGATTGCGCCACCAAGTGAAATCATTTCCATCTGTCCGGCGGTCATTGAGCGCCGTAACTCAGGTGCTGATTTCTTCATTACTAATCAGATTCCCTTCTCTTAATCATTTATCAGTTTCAAAGTATATTATAATTTTAGGCACTTTTCTATCTTTTTCTAATCTTTCTTTAACTTTTTCGTGAAAATCGGGCCTTTCACTTAATTTAAATAACAAAAGACGGCTAGTAACCGCCTTTTGCCATCATTAGTCGTCTTTTTGATAAGTTATTCTACAGCAAGCCGTTGTTTAACCAGGTGCTGTACCTCTTCTTGCGTCACACAGTCGTTAATCGCACTATCAACCAACCGTGCACATTCGTTCGTATCGAGTTTTGCCATCATTGTCCGGGTTCGCAGGATTGATGAAGCAGACATTGAATATTCATCCAACCCCATCCCCAGTAGGAGGGGTAGTGCCAACCGGTCACCGGCCATTTCACCGCACATTGCGACCTTGGTATCATGACGGTGTCCAGCATCAATGACATGTTTAATTAGGCTAAGAAAGGCCGGATTAAGTGGCTGGTAAAGGTAGGAAACTTCATCGTTTCCCCGGTCAGCCGCAAAGTTATACTGGATTAAGTCATTGGTACCGATACTAAAGAAGTCCACTTCCTTAGCAAACTGGTCGGCGTTAATGGCTGCTAATGGCACTTCCATCATCATTCCCAGCTTAATATCATCACCCAGGCCCGGACGTTCCTTTTGCAATTCCGCCTTACACTCGTTAAAGATTTTCTTGGCCGCCCGTAATTCCGCAATGGTCCCAATCATTGGAAACATGATTGATAACGGTCCATATTCAGACGCCCGCAATAGTGCCCGGAGTTGAACCCGAAAAATTGCTGGGTGCTTTAAACAAATCCGAATTGCCCGGTAACCTAGAAAAGGATTCATTTCCCGCGGTAGTGGTAGGTACGGCAGAGGCTTATCGCCACCGATGTCCATCGTCCGGACTACGACTGGTTTGCCTTGCATATTAACCAGTGCTTGGCGGTAGGCCCGGTATTGTTCATCCTCAGTCGGTAAGTGGTCACTCCCCATGTATAGGAACTCCGAGCGGAATAGTCCTACTCCATCGGCCCCCTGCCGGAGTGCGTCGGCCACATCCTTTGGATCCCCGATATTCGCCGAAATTTCGAAGCGTTGACCATCCTTGGAGACGGACGGTGCGTGAACCTTCGCCGCCCATTCTTCGCGCTGTTGCGCTAGCTTTTGCGCCTGGGTAATAAAGTGGTCGATAGTGGCCTGGGTCGGTGCGATACTAACAATTCCCTTCAGCCCATCAGCGATAATAATTTGGCCGTCCCAGGTACTCTTGGTGACGTGGTCGGTACCAACGACAGCCGGAATCCGGAGTGTCCGGGCCATAATCGCCGCATGACTTGTTCGGCCACCGAGGTCGGTTACGATCCCCTTAATATATTTAGCATTCATTTGGGAGGTATCGGATGGTGTAATTTCGTGGGCAACCAGAATTACCGGATGGTTGATTGCCGCAATGTTAGGAAGCTTTTTCCCGAGGAGGTGACTTAGCGCCCGTTTAGCAACATCCCGAACATCACCTGCCCGTTCTTGAATATAGGGGTCGGTCACCTGGGATAACGTTTCCGCAAAGCGTTGGGTAACCTGATCCACCGCTTCTTCAGCGCTGATCTGCTGGTCAATTAGCTGCTTAACCTGGCTAAGCAATTCGGGATCCGAAAGAATTTCAATGTGTGCATCAAAAATTGCTAGCTCCTCAGTTGACAAACGACTACGCGACCGTGATTTTAACTGACGTAGGTCCGCAATTGACTCATCGAAGGCCTGGAGCACCCGTTTGTATTCTATCATCGGATTATCAATTCGCCGCTTAGGATAGCTTAGGTCAGGCTCAACCAGTCGATAAGCCGGGGCAATCCCGATTCCCTCACTAGCAGCAATTCCCTTGATCTCTTTTGCCATCACTCTTCCTCCTCAATTAACCACCCATCGTGAGTGGTAACTACTTCTTCCTATTATAGCGCAGCTTGAATTAAAACGAAGCGGTTTCAAAATTTTCGGTAAAATAAAAGAACCTCGCCAGTTACCCAGCGGGGTTCTTTTATTTTAAGCTATCGAATTAACGGTTTTCGATATCTTGACGAGCTTGTTCACTCAGGTTGTAGAATGAGTGAATACCCTTGTATTGAGCAACGTCGCCAAGGTTGTCTTCGATCCGCATCAGTTGGTTGTACTTAGCAAGACGGTCAGTCCGGCTCATTGAACCAGTCTTGATTTGGCCGGCGTTTGTAGCAACAACCAAGTCAGCAATCGTCGTGTCTTCAGTTTCACCAGAACGGTGTGAAACGATGGCAGTGTAACCAGCTTCCTTAGCCATTTCGATTGCTTCAACAGTTTCAGTCAAAGTACCGATTTGGTTAAGCTTGATCAGGATGGAGTTAGCAGCACCCATCTTGATACCCTTCTTCAGGTAGTCAGTGTTGGTTACGAAGAAGTCGTCACCAACCAGTTGAACCTTCTTACCAAGTTCCTTGGTAAGGGTTACCCAGTCATCCCAGTTGTTTTCGTCAATTGGGTCTTCAACAGAAACGATTGGGTACTTTTCAATGATCCCGGAAAGGTACTTGATCCATTCGTCAGTGGTGTATTCTTCACCAGTTGACCAACGAAGCTTGTACTTCTTAGCGTCGTCGTCCCAAAGTTCGGAAGCGGCAACGTCAAAGGCAATGGCAATGTCCTTACCTGGCTTGTAGCCGGCGTCCTTGATAGCCTTGATCAAGTATTCGAATGGTTCAGCGTTGTTAGCAAAGTCAGGAGCAAATCCACCTTCGTCACCAACAGAGGTTACCTTACCAGCATCTTCCAGTTCCTTCTTCAGGGCGTGGAAAGTTTCTGAACCCCAACGAATAGCTTCACGAACAGTTGGTGCACCAACTGGCATGATCATGAATTCTTGGAAGTCAACCTTGTTATCAGAGTGGGCACCACCGTTGATAACGTTCATCATTGGCGTTGGCAATACGTGTGCATTGAAACCGCCAAGGTAGTTGTAAAGAGGTACTTGCAATTCATCAGCAGCAGCCCGAGCAGCAGCTAATGAAACGGCCAAGATAGCGTTGGCACCAAGCTTGCCCTTGTTAGGAGTACCGTCTAACTTGATCATTGCCTTGTCGATGGCGATTTGGTCAGTAACTTCCATCCCCACGATTTTCTTAGCAATAACGTCGTTAACGTTAGCAACGGCCTTCAGTACGCCCTTGCCGCCGAAACGGTTCTTGTCACCGTCACGCAATTCAACGGCTTCGTGTTCACCAGTTGAAGCACCTGATGGGACAATCCCACGGCCAACACCGCCAGCTTCAGTGTAAACTTCAGCTTCAACGGTTGGGTTACCACGTGAATCAAGAACTTCACGTGCATAAATATCTGTAATAAGTGACATTTGATGAATCTCTCCTCTGTCTTAAGTTCGATAGCAATCGCGCTACTTCATTAACATTGTATTATTTTGCACAACTAAAAACAAGCATTTAATGATTAACTATTTCTAAAAATGTGCGGGCATCCAGGCTATCAGCACCGACCAGGACACCATCGATATCTTGTTCGTCCATCATTGCGGTAACGTTATCTGGAGTTACACTGCCACCATAAAGGATCCGAACGTCATTAGCCACTGCATCCCCATACATATCACTAATCGTCTGACGAATTAAGTAGCAGCCTTCTGCCGCCTGATTAGGATCAGCACTTTGCCCATTGCCAATCGCCCAATTAGGTTCATAGGCAATGGTAACCTTGCGAATATTCTCCGGACTCAGTCCTTTAAGGTCAGCTAAAATCCGGGCCACGACCCAGTGAATTTTATCATCGTCAGCAATCCGCCGCCCCATCGTGTCATCACAGCAAACGATTGGACAAAGGCCATTACGCAGGGCAGCCGCTACTTTTTTATTGATCAAAACATCATCTTCATGAAAGTAGTTCCGCCGTTCCGAATGGCCTAAAATGACGTGGTGAATACCGGCCTGGTAAAGCGCGTACGGGCTCGTCTCCCCGGTATAAGCACCGGCATCCTTATAATAGCAGTTCTCGGCCATTAACTTGAGCGGTGAGTTAGCCGCCGCCTGCTTCATCGGCATCAGGCACAGCGTCGGTGCCGCTAGGGCCGTCTGTAACTGTTCGGCTGGCGGGAGCTGTCCCTTAATCGCATTAACAAATGCTACCGCCTCATCAACGGTTTTATTCATCTTCCAGTTACCAGCAATGATCGGAATACGCATGTAAGTCCCCCCATAGTGGTTAATCCTAATCTAAAATAACTTTTTAATATCTTATGACGTCCCAGAAAAGACGTCGCCGGTATCTTAATTAGTAGCCCAGTACACAAATGGCACAAAACGTCGGGGTTTCCAAACGCTTTGTGCCTCTTAATAATCGCGGGAGCGCGGCCATCGGGTTTCTCTTAGTCACGTGTCCCTTCTTAATTGATTAACTACTTTTCAGAAATTGCGGCAATCCCTGGTAATTCCTTACCTTCAAGGTAGGTCAATGAAGCCCCACCACCAGTTGAAATGTGGGTCAGCTTGTCGGCAACACCTAATTGCTTAACGGCAGCAGTGGAGTCCCCACCACCGACAATCGTCGTTGCGTCATCCAACGTACCAAGGAACTTACCAATTTCAAGGGTCCCCTTAGCAAAGTTTGGCATTTCAAAGACACCCATTGGGCCGTTCCAAACAACCGTCTTGGCATCCTTCAAAACATCTTCGTACAGCTTAATCGTCTTTGGACCAATGTCTAAAGCCATCCAGCCATCATCAATGTCGCCTTCCACAACCTTGGTGTCGGCATCGTTGTTAAACTTGTCGGCAACCACGTTATCAATTGGCAGAACCAGCTTGTCGCCGGCCTTGTCTAAGATATCCTTAGCAACGTCAATCTTGTCCTTTTCAACTAAGGAGTTACCAATCTTGATTCCCTTAGCAGCGTAGAAGGTGTAAGCCATCCCACCACCGATGATGATCTTGTCAGCCTTGTCTAACAGGTGGTCAATAACACCAATCTTGTCAGAAACCTTAGCACCACCAAGGATAGCAACAAATGGACGTTCTGGGTTATCAACGGCGTCACCCAAGAACTTAATTTCCTTTTCCATCAGGTAACCGGCAGCAGCCTTGCCTGGCATGTTAGTAGCGATACCAACATTGGAAGCGTGCTTACGGTGGGCAGTACCGAAGGCATCGTTAACAAAGACGTCACCAAGTGAAGCCCAGTACTTACCTAATTCAGGGTCGTTACCGGATTCACGCTTGACGTATTCGCCATCCTTAACATCTTCGTAACGGGTGTTTTGAACTAACAAAACGTCACCGTTGTTCATGTTGTCGATGGCATCTTCCAATTGCTTACCTTCCGTTACGGGAACAAAGGTAACTGGCTTGTTCAACAGGTTGGAAAGCCGTTCGGCAACTGGACGCATTGACAGACCAGGCTTGTCTTCTTCCTTCTTAACACGACCTAGGTGTGAGAAGAGAATTGCGCGGCCACCGTGGTCAATAACGTACTTAATCGTTGGCAAAGCAGCCACGATCCGGTTGTCGTCGCCAACAACGCCGTCCTTAATCGGGACGTTGAAGTCAACACGCATTAAAACTTTTTTGCCTTCTAAAGGAAGGTCTTCTACAGTTAATTTAGCCATGTGAGTATTTTCCTCCTTGATAAAAAAGGCGGGCGGAGTTTCCTCCTCCCACCTTAAATTCATACCTTAAGCTCAGCTATGAATTACAGATTTGCAAAGTGAAGCAGAGTCCGGATCATGTTGCTGGTGAAACCGTATTCGTTGTCGTACCAAGCAACAGTCTTAACTAATTGTGAACCGTCGTCGCCTTCCATAATTTCAGTTTGTGAAGGGTCAAAGACAGAACCGTAAGTAGAACCAATGATATCAGTTGAAACGATTGGGTCTTCAGTGTAACCAAAGGCGTCGTTACCTTCAGTAGCCTTCTTCATAGTATCGTTGATTTGGTCAAC
Source organism: Limosilactobacillus sp. (assembly GCF_051873035.1). Lineage (GTDB taxonomy): Bacteria > Bacillota > Bacilli > Lactobacillales > Lactobacillaceae > Limosilactobacillus. The sequence continues at coordinate 26,639 of NZ_JBJEEL010000013.1, read as the reverse complement.
AGTAACCTTCTTGTCCAGGATAGAAACAAGTTCAGTTAATGAACCATCAACAACACCAACACGTTGTGCGTGACCGGACAGCTTACCGTTCAATTCTGGGATAACCAGACCGATAGCCTTGGCAGCACCAGATGAGTGAGGAATAGTGTTGATGCTTGCAGTACGGTTGTTACGCATCTTCTTACCACGAGGGCCATCAAGGATAGCTTGGGTAGAAGTGAATGCGTGGATGGTAGTCATAGTACCAACCTTGATACCGAAGTTCTTGTTAAGGAAGTATGCCATTGGAGCAAGGCAACTAGTGGTGCAAGAACCAGCTGAAACGATCTTGTCGTCAGCCTTCAGAGTATCCAAGTTAACACCTGGGACAACAGTAGGGATGTTACCAGCAGGTGCAGAAATCAGAACACGCTTTGCACCAGCGTCCAAGTGAGCTTGTGACTTTTCTGCTGAAGTGTAGAAACCAGTACATTCAAGGACAAAGTCAACACCATCGTTCTTAACCCAAGGAATGTTCCGTGCATCACGTTCAGCGTATACTGGGTATTCCTTACCATCAACAACGATTCCCTTGTCAGTTGATGAAACTTCACCAGGGAACTTACCATGAGTTGAGTCGTACTTCAACAGGTAAGCAAGCATTGAAGGAGTAGTCAAATCGTTAATAGCTACAACTTCGATGTCGTTAGTGTTAAGTTCGTGAATACGACGGAATGCTAAACGACCAATACGGCCGAAACCGTTAATACCAATCTTTACAGTCATACTGCAATTTCCTCCTTTAGGAAAACCATAAATTAGTGTCCCCTATTTAATTTTGGCTAATTAAAATTAGTCGTGTCAAATAAGGTACAAAACCTTACGACCTTAATAATACTCATCTTGTTTTGAATTGTCTATTCAATCACCTCAGAAAATCCATTTTTTCTTATGAAAACGTTATCTTGATTAAAAATTTCAAATAATGCTTGCAATTCAATTCCGGATAGGATATTATAATATTCGTTGACGCGCCCTTAGTGTAATGGATCGCACGTGAGATTCCGGTTCTCGAGATCCGAGTTCGACTCTCGGGGGGCGCATAATAAAAGAGGCGAGGAAAAGTTACTTTTCCTCGCCTCTTTCTTTTTATACTACTCCTGCCGCTTCGAACGTCGGCCTAGTAAGCGGGCTAGGCGGGCACGATTATAGCGTTGAAGAATAATAAAGGGGATTTCCACCAGACTGGCGGCCACCGAACTAAGGATGAAGGCCAGTGGCGCACCAAGGGGAATAATCAAAAGAACCGGTAAATAGCTTAAAAGAAACATCAATTCATGATCAACCTCAGCAGCAGTCATTGTCTTTATAACTTCCTTAAGCGTGTGTTTTTTTAAATCATACTTAGCTGGTGAGTAGGTCGGCAAAAACTTTTTCCACTTTTTCACCCTGAGTAGGTGATAAAGCCGGTTCTCACCTTTGCCCACCTTAAACCAGAATGCCGTAGGATTTAGTCGCAAGCGTGGCTCAAGCCAATTGCCCACCACTAGCCGCATTCCAAACTGGTAAAAAATAACCAATAAGGTAATCGCTAGACTAAGAAGAAGGCTTTGCGGATAAATAAAATAACCGGCCACGATTACAAGTCCCCCCAGACCCGTCCACCATGTTATCCGTTGCATTATTTTCTCCAAGCAAGGTCACCTCGCTTTCAATGTGAACAACGACAAAAAAAGGACTACCCAGCGTTGCTCGGTAGTCCTTTTTATTAACAAATTACTTTTCGTCAGCTGGCTTTTCCTTAGCCCACTTGCGAATAGCTTCAATCTTCTTTTCTTTTAATGCTCGCTTGTATTTAGGAGCAACTGGGCGACGGCCTTGTACGCCGTATGGGTGTGCTTTACGCATAACTGTATGCCTCCTTATTATGTACGTAAATTAATTAACGTTCCAATTATACCGGGCCCGGATATAAAAAGCAACCCTTGCCTCCATTTGTTCCTGATAATTAGTCCCATCAACAATAAAATTTTATTTTTACCAGTAAATTTTAGCTGACCATTAGCCTTAGAGTCCCAACCTCTTAGCTAACGTGACTAGACCAATTTACGATAATTAGCTAAAAGTATTGTCGTAAAAGGACTTGCACATTAGACCATTATGGATTATGATAATGGTGTCTTAAAGGGAACTGAAAAAATAAATAATTTAACTTGGAGGTTAATTATCATGACTAACACTAAAGAATTAAACGTATTTGTTACAAACACTGACTGGCAAGCACTTGACCGGCAAACGGCCAACGTTGAAATGTCCCTACTGAGTAAGGAAATTAATAAATAAAATACCAGATGGCCTATTAACGGTTGGGGTTACCTTAATTCCCCAACCGTTTTTCTTTCTTTATTAGCGAGTTCGAGTATAATAACTAACAAATATCTTACTCGGGTGGCAAAACATTTGACCTTTTTTGACCAATCGAGTATAGTAATAATATCAGTTAGCAAACATTGCTAACGAGTGCTAATTAACAAGGAGGCCACATTAATGAACTTAGTTCCTACTGTCATTGAGCAGTCATCACGTGGTGAACGTGCCTATGATATCTACTCACGGCTTCTGAAGGACCGGATCATTATGTTGTCTGGTCCAATTGAAGACGACATGGCAAACTCAATTGTTGCGCAACTACTATTCTTGGATGCGCAAGACTCAACTAAAGATATTTACTTATACATTAACTCACCTGGTGGTGTTGTTACCTCAGGGATGGCAATCTACGATACGATGAACTTCATCAAGTCCGATGTTCAAACCATCGTTATTGGGATGGCTGCCTCAATGGCGAGTGTCTTAGTTTCTTCCGGGACAAAGGGTAAGCGGTTCGGCCTGCCTCACTCCCAAGTTCTAATTCACCAACCATCTGGTGGTGCCCAAGGTCAACAAACTGAAATTGAAATTGCGGCAACTGAAATTCTGAAGACCCGGAAGATGATTAACGGAATCCTGGCCAAGAATTCTGGTCAACCAATTGAAAAGATTAACCAGGATACTGAACGTGACCACTACTTAACTGCTCAAGAAGCGGTTGATTACGGTCTGCTCGACGGTATTATGGAAAACAATTCCAGTTTGAAGTAATTAACTACTTCAACTAAAAAAACAGTGGAGAAACGTTAACTTTCTCCACTGTTTTTTATTTTTAAATCCACCGAATTAAACCGACTTGGACATCCGGAGTTCGTCAGCGTAGGCATTTAGTTTCCGCAGGCGGTGGTTAACACCGGATTTTGAGATTGGTCCCCCCGGAACCAGCTGGCCCAGCTCTTTTAGACTAACTTCCTGGTGGTTTAGCCTGGTTTGCGCAATCTCTCTAAGCTTATCCGGCAAGCTCGCCAGCCCTACCGTGGCATCGATTAGTTTGATATTTTCAATTTGCCGGGTCGATGCATTGGCAATCTTATTCATATTGGCATTTTCACAATTAACAAGCCGGTTAACCGAATTACGCATATCACGGACAATCCGAACATTTTCAAACTGCAGCATCGAATTAGTAGCCCCAATCAGGGACATAAAGTTGGCGATCTTTTCCGCCTCTTTAAGGTAAACGATGTAGCCACTCCGCCGGGCAGTCGTCTGCGCGTTTAGGCCAAACTTATTCATCATTTCCGCAATCATTTCATTATGTTCCTGGTAAAGGGAATAGATCTCGAGGTGGTAACGCGAGGTTTCCGGATTATTAACCGACCCCCCGGCCAAGAAGGCGCCCCGTAAGTAGGAACGGACCATCCACTCATCCTTAAGCATCGCCAGGGGCACCTGCTCCTTAATCTGAAAATTCTGTAAAATACCGAGGTCATCAAGTACCCGCTGAGCCGAATAGCGGAGCCGGACAATGTACTGGTTGTTTTTCTTCAACTTCATCTTCCGCCGGACGACAATTTCACTCTCGACATGGTAAAACTCCTTGAGCAGGGAATAAATCCGCCGGGCAATGGCCGGGTTTTCAGTCTGGATGTTTAAGACCAGCTGGTGGTTAGCAATCGCAATACTACCATTCATCCGGATGAGGGCCATTAGCTCCGCCTGGGCATTTTTCTGGTGAACCTTGATGGCTGTTAATTCTTTTTTGACGTCACTTGCGTAGGACACGGCAAGCACCTCCTTTATTCATGAACCTGGTGGAGACGGTTCATCAGCTCTGCCACTACCCGGTCGCGATCATGGAACGCACCGTTGTCCCGTAAACGCAGGAAGTTAGAACTAATTACCCGACAATTCAGGTCGCGAAGTCCTTGAAAATCATGACGAACCGGCTGTGAAATCTCATTCCACTGCTGGAAGTCTAGGTAGTTTTTCGGTACCGGTTGAATATTTACCAGTACTGTATCGATAAACTGCTTACCTAAGTGCCGGTTCAAGACCCGCACATGGTCAGCATCGGTAAAGTGGTCGGTTTCGCCCTTTTGGGTCATGATATTGCAAATATAAACCACTTCGGCCTTACTTTCACAGACCGCCTGACCGACTTCTTTAATCATTAAGTTGGGTAAGATGCTCGTGAAGAGACTCCCGGGGCCAATGACGATTTGATCAGCCTCTTTAATTGCTTCTAACACTTCCGGTACCGGCTTAATCTGGTGCCCATCATCATTAGCCGGGGTAACCCAAACCCGTTTAATCTGCTTATGGGCCGCCGTAATTTCGGACTCGCCACTCATGGTGGTTCCATCCGTGAATTCGGCATTTAAAGTTAGGGGTTCGTTAGCCACGGGGTAAACATGGCCGCGAATCTTCATCATTTCCGCTAACTCTTGGACTGCCGGAAAGATCCCACCCCGCATTTCCGAAAGGGCCGAGATAATCAGGTTACCAATCGCGTGTCCGGCAAAGAACTGGTCATTGCTATTGAAACGGTATTGAAAAACATCTAATTCCAGCGAAGGCAGCTCTGAAAGAGCCACTAAAACATTACGGATATCGCCGGGCGGAACCACGTTAATGTAGTTACGGAGGATTCCGGATGAGCCCCCATCATCAGCAACGGTAACCACGGCCGTCACGTCCGCATTTTGGTCACGTAACCCGCGAAGGACCACCGGTAATCCCGTTCCCCCGCCAATTACGACAATTTTGGGCTTGTGAAGCATTGCTAATTCTCCTTTCGATCTGCCTTGGCAACATCCCGGTGGTATAGGTTTACCTTATAGCCGGCCCCCTTAAGGTCACCAGCCAACTTATTAGCAATCGTGACCGACCGGTGCTGACCACCAGTGCAGCCAATTGCCACGGTTAAACTACTCTTACCTTCCCGGATATATCCCGGTAGCGCATTTTTTAATAATGACAAAAGGTGGGCGTAGAACTCTTGGGCCACCGCACTTTGCATTACGTATTCCTGAACTGGCCGGTCATTTCCCGTCAAGTGCTTTAATTCCGGAACGTAGAATGGGTTCGGCAAGAAACGGACATCCATGACAATGTCAGCATCCAGCGGTAAGCCATATTTAAACCCGAAGGACATCACTTCAACAAAGAAGTTGCTTCCTTCACCGTGACTAAACAGTTTATTAATCCGTAATTTAAGGTTACGGGGCGTCAGGTCAGTCGTATCGATGATCACGTTGGCTTGACTTTCGAGCTCACTAAGTAGCTTCCGCTCGGTCTCAACCCCATCGAGGATTCGCCCTTGCCGTGCTAAGGGGTGCAGACGGCGCGTCTCTTTATAGCGGGACACCAACTTAACATTATCAGCATCCAAGAACAATAACTTAACATTTAAGTCCGTCCGCTTCTTCAATTTATGCAGGGTCGGCAATACCTGGTCATAAAAGCCGCGCGAACGCAGGTCCATCACCATCGCAATCTTAGTGAACTCACCCGACTCCTTAATGACGTTCACAAATTTCTCTGCTAAGCTCGGCAGCATGTTATCAATTACGAAATAGCCTAAATCTTCAAAATCATGGACTGCTTGGGTCTTTCCAGCCCCACTCATTCCCGTGATAATTACTACTTCCATCTTCTTAGTCTCCACAGCTTTTCTCCTCTCCGACAAGTACTCACCAATTGTACCACATCAAGCCGGGTGTGTCTTTCAAACACCACTGGTGACGTTACGTGTTTGGAGCAGGTTCAGGGTTGCAGTATCCAGGTAAGGCTTAAGGTGGGACAATGTTAACTCCTCATCCCCATCCACCTGAATGTTATTTTGTGCGAGCAACGCTGCCGTGACCCCCATCCCAGCAATTTTATGACCACTAAAATGACCGTCATAAACTAGCTGGGTTCCACAGGCGGGACTCTTCTGCTTTAAAAAGGCCACCTGGACATCATGAGCCTGGGCAATGCGAAACACCTGCCGGGCAGCATTCACATATTGCTGGGTTACGTCCCGGCCGTTTTTAGTAACTACTCGGGCCCGACCGGCCAAAACGTCGTTACCATCTCCTCCTTGAATCTCTGCCGGAATCCGGGGAGTTACAAAGCCCGCCATAATTTCAGGACAGACCGTAATGGCCTTACCAAGTGCTACCAACTTAACCGCCAGCTCCCGGCGGGCATTGCCACCATCGTAACGAACGTTAAATCCCGCTAAACAAGCACTAATCAAAATCACGGTAACCATTCCTTCCCAAATACTAAAAGGGCCGCTAACAACGACCGGGTCAGAGTTAGCAGCTACCTTTGAGTTCAGTTATTTTTTCTTTTTCGCCGCCCGGGCAACGGCCCATTCATGATCACGCGCCAGCATCTTCTTTAAGTACTGGCCAGTATAACTTTCCTTTACTTCAGCTACCTCTTCCGGTGTCCCAGTAGCTACCACGTAACCACCCGCATCACCGCCTTCTGGTCCAAGGTCAATCAACCAGTCAGCGGACTTAACGACGTCTAGGTCGTGTTCAATTACCAAGACGGTATTACCAGCATCTACTAACCGTTGTAGGACACCCAATAGCCGCTTAATATCATCCATGTGCAATCCCGTGGTTGGTTCATCCAGGATGTAGAAGCTCTTACCGTGTGACTGCCGGTGTAACTCCGCCGCCAACTTCATTCGTTGGGCTTCACCACCAGAGAGGGTCGTCGCCGGTTGTCCTAGGTGAACATAGCCTAAGCCAACGTCTTCAATGGTCTGTAACTTGCGCCGAATCTTTGGAATAGCACTAAAGAACTTCAGCGCTTCAGAAACGGTCATGTTTAATACCTGGGCAATATTTTTGCCCTTGTACTCAACTTCCAACGTTTCAGAGTTGTAGCGGGTCCCATGACAAACCTCACATGGCACGTAAACATCCGGTAGGAAATTCATCTCGATTTTAAGGATACCGTCACCATGGCAGGCCTCACAACGACCACCCTTAACGTTAAAGCTAAACCGGCCCTTCGTGTAACCACGAACCTTGGCCTGGTTAGTCTGGGCAAAGAGTTCCCGAATATCATCGAAAACGCCAGTATAGGTTGCCGGGTTACTCCGCGGTGTCCGGCCGATCGGTGACTGATCGATGTCAATCACCTTTTCAATATTTTTAATCCCACTAATTGAGGAATACTTACCCGGCTTGGCAGAATTATTATTTAGTTTCTGTGCCAGAACCCGCTTAAGGATCAGGTTAACCAGGGTCGATTTACCAGAACCCGAAACACCGGTTACACAGATAAACTTTCCCAAGGGAAAATCAACGTCAATGTTCTTTAAATTATTCGCCGCGGCACCCTTTAAAATCAGGTGGTGGCCATTCCCCGACCGACGTTCTTCAGGGACGGGAATAAACTTCTTACCAGAAAGGTACTGTCCCGTCAGTGACTTTCGTGACCGCATGATCTGCTTAGGTGTTCCAGCCGCCATTACTTGACCACCGTTTTCACCAGCCCCCGGTCCAATGTCAATAAGGTAGTCAGCGGCCCGCATCGTATCCTCATCGTGTTCTACCACAATCAGCGTATTACCCAGGTCGCGCATCGCCTTTAGCGAGGAAATTAAGCGGTCGTTGTCACGCTGGTGGAGTCCGATGGAGGGCTCATCCAAAACGTACATTACTCCGGAAAGGTTAGAACCAATTTGGGTGGCCAACCGAATCCGCTGGGCCTCACCACCGGAAAGCGTCCGGGCCGACCGGCTAAGCGTTAAGTATTCAACCCCCACGTTTTTCATAAAGGTAAGTCGGTCCAAGATCTCCTTCAGGATTGGCCGGGCAATTTGCTCATGTTGCTCGGACAGCTTAACCCCTTTAAAGAAGTCAATTGCCTTACTGATTGACAGCTCTGAAACCTGCCCAATATTTTGACCATCAATTTGGACCGCTAATGCCCGTTGGTTTAACCGGTAACCATGACAGGCCGGGCATGGCAACTCAGTCATGTACTTGCGCATCTGCTCACGGGTAAAGTCCGAGTTGGTTTCTTTATAGCGGCGGCTAACGTTGTTAACTACCCCTTCAAAGGGAACATCAACATCCCGCACCCCACCAAAGTCATTTTCGTAGTGGAAGTGGAACAGCTGGTCACCGTTACCATAGAGGACCTGCTTTTGCTGCTTCCTTGGTAGCTTATTAAAGGGAGTATCCATGTCAATTCCCGCTGATTGACAGAACTGTTCTAGCAATGCTGGATAATACTGTGAGGAAATCGGATTCCACGGTACCATGGCCCCGTCCCGCAAGGTCTTTGTCCGGTCAGGAACAACCAGGTCAACATCCACTTCTAGTTTGGATCCCAAGCCTTCACATTCCGGGCAAGCACCCATTGGCGCATTGAACGAGAAAAGGCGGGGCTCCAACTCACCAACCGTAAATCCACAGATTGGACAGGCATACTTTTCTGAGAAGGGGATGGGGTCGCCACCGATCACGTCCGCAATTGCGTAACCACTACTCAGCCGTAATGCTGCTTCAAACGAGTCAAACAGTCGGGAACGAATACCGTCTTTAACGATAATCCGGTCAATAACTACGTTAATCGTGTGCTTTTGATTCTTATTTAGTTCCGGTACTTCATCCAGGTCGTAGGTCTCACCATCAACTTGGACCCGGACAAATCCTTCACGCTTGATGGTGGCCAGAACCTTCTTTTGGCTTCCCTTCTTAGCACGTACGACTGGCGATAAAATTTGTAGGCGGGTCCGTTCTGGTAATTCTAGTACCCGGTTGACCATCTGTTCCGCCGACTGGCTAGTGATCGGAATGTGGTCGTTAGGACAGATCGGCGTCCCTACCCGGGCCCAGAGCAAACGTAAGAAGTCGTTAATTTCCGTTACCGTCCCAACCGTTGACCGGGGGTTATGCGAGGTTGTTTTCTGGTCAATTGAAATTGCCGGTGACAGGCCGTCAATCGAATCCACGTCGGGCTTATCCATCTGCCCTAAGAACTGCCGTGCATAGGCTGACAGGCTCTCCACGTAACGACGTTGCCCTTCAGCGTATAGGGTGTCAAACGCCAACGAACTCTTACCGGAACCAGAAAGTCCAGTGATCACCACCAGCTTGTTCTTAGGAATCTTAACGTCAATATTTTTTAAATTATGGGCACGGGCCCCGTGAATAATGATCTTATCGTTTGCCAAGAAAGTGTCTCCTCCTTTACTTTACCTTTCGACCGGCCTTAGTCTTCTTCCCCGTCATCTGGGCCTTTAATTCCATTACCGTATCACGCAGGGTGGCCGCCTGTTCAAAGTCCAACCGTTTGGCCGCCGCCTGCATCTGCTCCGTTAACTCGGCAACCATCTTTGACTGGGCATCCTTAGATAACTTAGCAAAGTCCTTAGTGGTAAACTCACTGCTATCTTCCTTTTCACCAGTTTCAGCCGGTTTGGTAGTTGCCGTGATCGCTTCTTGAATTGGCTTGACAATCGTGTGCGGCGTAATGTGGTGCTCTTCGTTATACTTCATCTGGATTGTCCGCCGCCGTTTGGTTTCGTCAATCGCCTTTTGCATTGACTCGGTCACCGTATCGGCATACATAATTACGGCACCATGCTCGTTACGGGCGGCCCGCCCAATCGTTTGAATTAGGGACCGCTCATTCCGCAAGAAGCCCTCCTTGTCGGCATCCAGGATCGCAACCAGCGAAACTTCTGGAACATCCAGGCCTTCCCGCAAGAGGTTAATCCCTACCAGGACATCAAACTTGCCTAGCCGCAGGTCCCGAATAATCTGCGTCCGCTCCAAGGTCTTAATATCACTATGCAGGTACTTGACCTTTAAGCCAAGATCCTTCAGGTAGTCGGTAAGGTCCTCCGACATCTTCTTAGTCAGGGTGGTTACAAAGACCCGTTCGTGGCGTTCAACCCGCTTGTTAATCTCACTTACCAGGTCATCGATTTGTCCCATTACCGGCCGGACTTCAATCGTTGGGTCAAGTAAGCCCGTTGGCCGAATAATTTGCTGGGCGATGTGGTCAGTTTGATTCAGTTCGTATGGTCCCGGCGTTGCTGACATATAGACCACCTGGTTAACCCGCTGTTCAAATTCATTTAACTTTAAGGGCCGGTTATCCAGTGCACTCGGCAGACGGAAGCCATAGTCAATCAGCATCTGCTTCCGCGCCCGGTCACCGTTGTACATCCCCCGCACTTGGGGCATTGTCTGGTGGGACTCATCAACCACTAATAAGAAATCTTTCGGGAAGAAGTCCAACAGGGTAAACGGTGGTTCGCCCGGTTGCCGGCCATCCATGTAGCGGGAATAGTTCTCAATTCCGTTGGTATAGCCCATCTCCCGCATCATTTCAATATCATAAGTCGTCCGTTGTTGAAGACGTTCAGCTTCCAATAGCTTCCCCTCGTCGGTAAACTTCTTGACCTGCTTCTTCATATCATTTTCGATCTGCGGTAGGGCCCGTTCCATAACTTCATCACTAGTCATAAAGTGGGTCGCGGGGAAAATAGAAACCCGGTCACTATCGCCTAAGACTTCGCCGGTCAGTGCATCGACCTCCCGAATCCGATCAATCTCATCACCAAAGAATTCAATCCGTAACGCCCGTTCATCACGCGAAGCCGGGAAGACCTCCACGACATCACCATGGACCCGAAAGCGCCCCCGTTGGAAGTCAATGTCATTACGGTCAAATTGGATATTAACGAGGTCGCGAAGGAGCTGGTCCCGGTCAATTTGTTGGCCAACGTGGAGGGAAATAACGGAATTTTGGTATTCCCGCGGGTCCCCTAAGCCAAAGATACTGGAAACAGAGGCCACCACGATTACATCGTTACGTTCCAGTAAAGAAGTCGTCGCCGCATGCCGGAGCTTATCAATTTCATCATTGATTGAAGCATCCTTTTCAATATAGGTATCACTGGAGGGAACATAGGCCTCGGGTTGGTAGTAGTCATAATAAGAAACAAAGTACTCGACTGCATTGTGGGGGAAGAACTTCTTCATTTCCCCGTATAACTGCCCCGCCAGTGTCTTGTTATGGGACAAGATCAAGGTCGGCTTATTGACGTTAGCGATTACGTTGGAAATGGTAAAGGTTTTACCGGTCCCCGTCGCTCCTAACAAAATTTGGGCTTTATCACCATCTTGGATTCCCTTCGTCAATTGCTCGATTGCCTCAGGTTGGTCACCAGTTGGTTGGTAGTCAGAAACTAAGTCAAATTTTTTATCTGGCTGACGATAGATCACGAGTTGTTCCTCCCAATTCTAGTTGTTTTTCTAGCCGTACTAATTAACGCTAATCCTTTGTCATTAGTGCCATTAGCGCCATTTTTCAAGTCACAATTTAGTGTATCATGCAAACATGCATTCGTCTATTAATCCGAATCAGTACATAGCAAATGTAAAAGGGGGACTGTAACTTAAATTAAAAGTCCACAGCGCGGTACACAAATGGGGCCCAAAGCCCGGTAAAGCCGAACTCTGGACCCCTATTGGTGCTCGCGGGGGTGGCAGATAACCTAGCTACGCGTCGTAAAGCGACCTCTGTCATACTTTCCCCTTTAAACTCGTTATCTAATTATTATTCTTCAGCAAAGGCTTGCAGTGCCTTTTCGAATTCACTTAACTTGGCATTCGCCTTGTCTAATGAATCCGCACTCGTTCCGATGTAGAACTTTAGTTTTGGTTCCGTCCCTGATGGTCGAATAGCAATCCAGGTCTCATCGTCCAATACGTAGCGTAATACATTGGATTCTGGAATACCCAATTCGCTCACCTGACCGTCAGCCGTCGTCTTCGTCCCCTTGGAGAAGTCTTCCGTTACCACTACCTGGTGACCAGCAAAGTCAGCCGGTGCTTCTTCCCGGAACTTCTTCATTAGGCCTTGAATCTTGGCCGGGCCATCAATTCCCGCATAGGTGTTAGCAATCGTCTTTTCGCGGAAGTAACCGTACTTCTTGAAGAGCTCTTGGAGACCATCGTACAGGGTCATGTTCCGGCTCCGGTAGTAGGCCGCAACCTCAGCTAGCAGGGTCAGCGACTGGATCGCATCCTTATCACGAACAAATGGCTTAATCAGGTAACCATAACTTTCTTCAAACCCAAACATAAAGGTATGGTCAACCTTCCCCGTTTCATATTGGTGAATTTGATCAGCGATCCACTTAAACCCGGTTAAGACGTTAATCATGTCCACGCCATAACTCTCCGCAATCTTAGCAGCAAAGTTAGTCGATACGATGGATTTAACCGCTGCCGCGTTCTTCGGCAGGGTCCCTGCTTGTTTACGTGCTTCCAGAATGTAGTGCAGCATAATGGAGGCAATTTGGTTCCCGGTTAACAGCTGGTATTCACCATTTGGTTGCCGAACGGCACAACCAAGCCGGTCCGCATCGGGGTCAGTAGCGATTAAAACATCGGCATCAATCTTTTTACCCAGTGCAATTGACCGAACAAAGGCTTCCGGAAATTCGGGGTTCGGGTGCTTTAATCCTGGAAAGTCACCATTTGGTTGTGCTTCGGTCGGTTCAATGGTGAAGTTAGTAAAGCCGGCTTGCCGAAGAGCCCGTTCACCAAGCATCCGGCCCGTCCCGCACAGTGGCGTAAAGACAAACTTCATGTCCTTACCGTACTTCTTAGCCAGGTCGGGGTTAACCGTTACCTCCTTAGCTTGTTGTAGGTAAGCGTGGTCGACATCCTCACCCATGACAATCTCCAGGCCATTGTTCAGCATTTCTTGTTCATCCGCCAATTTAATGTCAAACAAGTCACCGATCTTACGGATGTAGCCGGTCATCATGTCCGATTCCTTTGGCGGCATTTGACCACCATCTTCACCGTAAATCTTGTAACCATTGTATTCCATTGGGTTATGACTCGCCGTAATCATGATTCCGGCGTAGGTACCATTATGACGAACTGCAAACGACAGTTCTGGTGTCGGCCGAACATTATCATAAATGTAAACCTTAATTCCGTGGGCACCAAGCACCCGAGCAGAATCATGGGCAAAGCGATAAGAATTATGCCGGGAGTCGTAGCCAATGGCAACCCCACGTTGCTTGACCTCATCACCTAGTGATTCCATCAGCGTTGCTAACCCTTCCGTTGCTTGACGGACAGTGTAAATGTTCATCCGGTTAATACCGGGGCCCATTAGTCCCCGCATACCGGCAGTACCGAATGATAGTGGGCCATAAAAGGCGTCTTCGATCTCCTTGTCATCGCTCATGGCGTTTAACTCTTGCTTAAGCTTAGGATCGAGGTCGGTCCGCTCTTTCCATACTTGGTAGGTATCTTTCCAGCTCACAATAAAGTCTCCTTTACTTCTATGATCTGTTATCAGTATACCGCATCTCACTACCTCCTGCGTATTTTTACTAATTATTTTACTAAATTTTTACTGAAAAAAATAGCCCGAACGGTTTTCACCGCGGGCTAGTTAACATTAGCTAGTTGTGACTCTTTAAATATTGGTAAACCTGTTGGCCGGCAATCGCACCGTCACCTACGGCCGTGGCAATCTGCCGGAGGGGTGTTTCACGAACATCCCCGATCGCAAAAATACCAGGAACCTTCGTCTTCATGACATTATCAGTCTTTACCCATCCTTGGTCATCTAAAATACCAAGCTCCGTAAATGGTTTCGTCATCGGCACGTTACCAACATAGATGAAGACACCGTCAGCAGCAATTTCACCATCTTCACCGGTCTTATTATTATGGGTCTTAACCCCGGTGACCTTAATGTCATCTCCAACCACTGCCGTTACATTGGTGTTGTACACAAACTCCATCTTCTCATTTTGCGCCGCCTCATCTTGCAACATCGGTTGTGCCCGGAGTTCGCCCCGCCGAACAACCACCGTTACCTTAGAAGCGAGCTGCGTAAGGTATAATCCTTCTTCGATTGCCGAGTCACCACCACCGACGACGATCAGGTGCCGATTCTTGAAAAAGGCACCATCACAAACCGCACAGTAAGAGACCCCCCGGCCACTAAACTCTTCTTCACCCGGCACACCGAGTTTGCGGTGGTCCGAACCGGTAGCGATTACCACAACCGGCGCAACAAAGGTATCGCCCATATCCGTTGTAACCTTCTTTAGTGGCCCTTCAACCGCTAGTTTAGTCACCGTTCCATAGGCATACTCAGCGCCAAACTGGGTTGCCCCCTGGTACATCTTCTCGGCTAATTCTGGTCCCTGAACATCCTTGAAACCGGTGTAGTTTACAATCGATGCGGTGTTATTCAGGTTACCACCATAGGCCCCCCGATCAAGCATTACCACTTTCAGGTTGGCACGTGATGCATAAAGTGCCGTGGTCATTCCACCAGGGCCGGCACCGATGATGATCACATCATACTTCTTTTCCGCTGCCATCGTTCTTTCCTCCTCAGCATTCGTTATTATTCATTATCATAACCAAGGTCCCTAGATTTGTCTATCATTTTGCTTACAAAAAATAAGGACCGCGGCTAAACGACGGTCCTTATTTAAAACTAGTCCTTTACTTCTTACTTTGCTTATCTTCGGCCGCCAACTTGGCACCTAATTCCTTGATGTATTCACGAAGTTCGTCCTTAACTTGGGGGTGCTTTAAACCATATTCAATGTTGGTCTTAACCCAACCAAACTTATTACCAACATCGTAACGGTCACCCGTATATTCACGGGCAAAGACGCGCTGGGTTTGGTTCAAGGTGTCGATTGCATCCGTCAGTTGAATTTCATTCCCCTTACCGGGCTTGGTCTTAGCTAAGACATCAAAAATTTCTGGCGTAAAGACATACCGACCAATAATGGCCAGGTCACTCGGGGCATTCTTAGGAGCCGGCTTTTCAACAAAGCTAGTAACATTGTATAGCCCAGGCGTAACTTCCTTGCTAGGGTTAATTACCCCGTACTTAGCCGTATCTTCATGCGGCACCCGCATTACGGCTAAGGTAGAAGCCCCGGTCTGGTGATAACTTTCAATCAATTGCTTCGTCAGTGGTTCACCATTGTTATTGATGTTATTTAGATCATCACCGAGCATGACCACAAATGGTTCATCACCGATAAAATCACGGGCTGTCAAAACAGCGTCCCCTAAGCCACGGGGGTGCGATTGCCGAATGAAGTAAATGTTAATATCAGTGGTTTCTTCCACTAACTTAAGCATTTCATCCTTATGTTTTGACCGTAGATTATCTTCCAATTCAGGATTGGAGTCAAAGTGATCCTCAATTGACCGCTTATTCTTACCATCAACTACCACAATGTCTTCAATTCCAGACTTACGAGCCTCTTCAACAATAAACTGAATAGTCGGCTTATCGACAATTGGTAGCATTTCCTTGGCTAATGCTTTGGTGGCTGGCAGGAAACGGGTCCCTAACCCGGCCGCCGGAATAATTGCCTTTCTAACACGTTTCATAACATAAAGTCCTTTCGTTCCTTCAATTTCTCTCAGTGTGTACCCGATAGTATTTTACCATACTTATTCGACTTCAGACGTTAAGTCCCGGTTCATCAGTTGAGAAATTGCATCTTTAATGTCCTTATCTTCGTACAGAACTTCATACAAAGATTCAGTAATTGGCATCTTTACCTGCCGCTTCCGACTCAGCTCATAAGCGGCCTTGGTGGTGTAAACACCTTCAATCACCATTCCCATGTTCTTGATTACATCGTCCAGTTTTTGTCCTTGGCCCAGCTGGTAACCGGCCCGCCAATTCCGTGAGTTTTTACTCGTTGCCGTAACTACCAGGTCACCAACCCCCGAAAGACCAATAAAAGTCATCGGGTTAGCACCAAAGGCCACCCCTAGCCGCCGGATTTCAGCCAATCCCCGGGTAATCAGTGCGGCCCGTGCGTTGTCGTGGTAGTTTAATCCCTGCAGGGCCCCCGCACCAATCGCAATGATATTCTTTAGCGCGGCCCCAAATTCAGCCCCGATAACATCATCATTGGTATATACCCGGAAATAGGAGTTGCTAAAGAGTTCTTGCACCTGCTTGGCCTTTTCCAGGTCCTCGCAAGCAGCGGTGACCGCGGTCATATCCTTAATGGCAACATCTTCAGCATGGCTTGGTCCCGAGAGAACCACAATTGCTGACCGGTATTCTGGCGCAATTTCTTCGGCCAACATCTCTGACGGCCGCTTGTAGGTATTTTGTTCCAGCCCCTTCGTCGCGTGCACAATTAATGACTGCTGGTTTAACTCGCCCAGGATAGTATTCAACTGCTTGGCCACCTGACGTAAGCCCTTGGTTGGGATAACGATTAAAATCACACTCGCATCCTTCACCGCCGCCTTCATGTCCGTTGTGGCCACTAGCTGATCCGAGTAAACCAAGTGTTGCATGTAATTAGGGTTAATATGTTGCTGGTTTAGCTGGTCAACCTGCTCTTGGTTACGGGCCCACAGCATTACTGTATGTCCATTTTCCACCAACATATTTGCTAACGTACTACCCCATGAGCCAGCACCTAACACTGCAATTTTTTCTGCCATAACTATTCTCCTTAATTCTAAAAAACTAGTTACTTGTCCAATACCAGTCGACCTTGCCTGAACGACGACGCACAATCAGGATAACCAGTGCCGTTGCCAGAAAAACAAGGGATAATAATTGGGAAATCCGAATTGGCCCCAACATTAAGCTATCCGTCCGCATTCCCTCAATCACCAACCGACCGGCCGCGTACCACATGACATAGCTTAAAAAGACTTCACCCTGCCGAAAAAGGTGGGGCCGGTGCCGTAAAAGCATCAAGAGTACAAATCCCGTTAGGTCCCACAATGACTCGTACAAGAAGGTTGGCACCCGGTAATGGCCGCCGATGTACATCTGGTTAATAATCCACTCTGGAATGTGTTGCGTGAGCAGCGCTGCCCGGGTCGTAACCCGACCAAAGGCCTCTTGGTTCATAAAGTTACCCCAACGGCCAATTCCTTGCGCCATGATCAAGGTTGGTGCAATTACATCCACCATTGTCCACATCGATAGCTGACGGGCCCGACAGAAAAAGTACAGGGTTAAAAAGCCCCCAATGATGGCCCCGTAAATTGCAATTCCCCCGTCCCAGATGGCAATAATTTCACCGGGGTGGGCGGCATAGTAAGGCCACTGGAAGAGCACATAGTACAGGCGCGCACAGACAATCGCTGCCGGAATTGCCCACAGGAGGTAGTCGTAAAAATAATCCTCCTTAATTCCGCGACGCTTGCCTTCGGCTACTGACAAAATTAATGCTAAAACAACGCCACTCGCGATGATTACCCCGTACCAGTGGACTTTAAACGGGCCCCACTGCAAGGCGATTGGGTTCAACGCACCGTTTACTGTCGTCATTTCTTCCCCCGTTCCTTACTGTCACGAGCTGAATTCTGCTTGATCAAGCGGTTGAGGTTTTCATCAAAAGTCTTCGTAGCGTCATACCCCATCGTTTCGGCACGGTAATTCATCGCAGCCGATTCAATGATGATTGCGAGGTTCCGCCCTGTTTTAACTGGGACGGAAACCTTCGGGATAATAACTCCCTGGATCGTTTGCGTGTCACCACGGTCACCCAGCCGGTCAAACTTAGTATCCGGTGTCCAGGTCTCCAGGTGAACAATTAAGTTGATGTTATCAACCGGCATAATGGCACCAGTCCCGTAAAGCGTTGAAACATCAATAATCCCGATCCCCCGAATTTCCATCAGGTGTTGTAAGATCGCCGGGGCCGTCCCAATTAACGTCTGTTCATCCCGGGCATAGACTTCTACCCGGTCATCCGCCACGAGCCGGTGTCCCCGCCGTACTAGTTCGAGGGCCGTTTCACTCTTACCAACACCGGAATCACCGGTAATCAATACACCGACCCCACTGATGTCGACCAAGACACCGTGGAGTGACTTCCGGGGAGCCAGCCGGCCTAACAGGTAAGAGGTCATGTTACTTAAGATCTGTGAAGAGGTTAAGTGGGTCCCTAAGATCGGAATATGTGCATCTGCCGCTGCAGACTTTAGTTCTGCGGGGATTGGTAAATTAGTTGAGATTACAAAACACGGCGTCTGCGGCGTACACATCCGCGTCATGTATTCCGTCATTTGGTCGTGGGTCAGGTCCTTTGAAAAGGAAATTTCGGTGATCCCCAATAGTTGGATCCGCATTGCTGGATAGTGCTTGAAGTACCCGGCAAATTCCAGCGCCGGCCGTGAGATATCACTGGTCGTAATTGTCCGGCTCAAGTAATCTTCTCCTTGGAGAACCTTTAGGCGAACCTTTTCAACTAATTCTTTAACAGTAACATGGTTTGGCAAACTTCCTCACTCCTTAGTAATCAGACTGGTGACTGGTAATAATCATATTACAAATCGACATTATTATCGCCACCAGCATTGCCGACCAAAACGAAGAAAAGCTAAAGTACAGCGACCCAATTAGTGCCGAAGTTAACTCCAACATGGCCCCATTGATAACGATGCTGAAAAGCCCCAGGGTCAACAAATTAACCGGTAGTGTCAGGATAACTAAAATTGGTTTTACCGCCACGTTCAGAATTGCCAGAATGAACGCTGCCAATAAGGCAACCCAAGCGTGACTAACGTAGATCATCCCCGTGCCTGTAAACAGGCCAGCGAGAGCAATGAATAAAATCGTATCAACTAAAACTTTCTTCCAAAAAGTCATTATGATCTTCCATTTCTTTTAATATCTTTTTCTTCAACATCCGTTAGGGTGCGCCGGGATTGCTTTTGCTCGTCCCCCGTAACCCTCTGTTGAAGGTCATTTAGGTTTTTAATAAAGCCTAAAACACCCGGATGGTGTGGATCAGGTGGCATTATGAGGACCATAATCACGTAAATAATGATTCCTGGTACAATCCCACTTAAAATACTCAAGATCACGTAGGCCACCCGGAAAATGGTTGGTGAACAGTTAAAGTACTGGCCAAAGCCACCGAAAACACCGGCAATAATCCGGTCACTTCCGGAACGCGTTAGCCGCTTACGTCGACTTTCTCTCATTAAACCACCCCTTTGGTTAAATATTACCTGCTTTTATTCCTAACTGCAATTACGTTTATTGTGGATTCTTCTGACTTAATTTCCACTGGAGATAAGCATTAATAAAAGGATCCAGGTCGCCGTCCATCACTGCTTGACCATTATGGGTTTCATAGTTAGTCCGGTTATCCTTAACCAGGGTATACGGATGGAAAACATAGGAACGAATCTGCGAGCCCCAGCCAATGTCTAACTGTTCGCCCTCAATTTCGGCTCGTTTTTTAGCTTTCTTTTCTTCCTCTAACTCATATAACTTCGACTTCAGCATGTTCATCGCTGTTACCCGGTTTTCCAACTGGGAACGTTCGGCCTGCGAGGAGGCCACCAGACCGGTTGGCAAGTGGGTAATCCGGACTGCTGACTCGGTCTTGTTAATGTGCTGCCCACCAGCACCACTTGAACGGAAAGTATCGACCCGTAAGTCGGACGGATCAATATCGACTTTGACGCTTTCATCCAGTTCGGGCATCACATCTACTGAGGCAAAGGAGGTATGACGGCGCCCAGCCGAATCAAAGGGCGAAATCCGGACGAGACGGTGGACACCCTTTTCACTTCGCAGGTAGCCAAATGCATTGTGCCCCTTAAAGAGAAGGGTTACACTCTTAATCCCTGCAACATCCCCTGCTTCATAGTTAGCCGTTTCAACGGTAAAGCCGTGCTGCTCACCCCAGCGAACATACATCCGCAAAAGCATGTCACCCCAGTCCTGGGCTTCCGTCCCGCCGGCACCCGGGTGAATTTCAAGGATCGCGTTCCGACTATCGTACTGCTCATTAAGGAGCTGGCTGAGGCGGTACTGTTGGAGCGCCTTTTCCGTCTTTTCAAATGAGTCATCTAATTCCTTTGCCAGATCTGGATCTGGCTCCAATTCCAGCAGTTCAACGTTCGTCTCCAGGTCGGTAATCTGGTCACGGAGTTGGACAAAGGTATCCCGTTTTTCCTTTAGTTCATTTGTTTTATTAATTTTCTCCTGAGCCTTGGTATTATCATCCCAAAAACCCGGCTGGGCCATTTGGTGCTCGTTTTCGGCGATCTGTTCGTCTAACGCATCCAGGTCAAAGAGACCTCCCGAAGCGTGCAACCTCAGCCTGCATTGCTTCTATTTTCTTTTTGGCTTCACTTAATTCCATTACTAATTCCTCCAAATACAAACATACGGCAGTGGTACCGCTATCGGGGCCCTTGCTGCCGTACCTTATTGTAATTTTCGTTTGGCCTAACGAGTAACGTTTTGCCGAATTTCAGACTTCATGAAGAGCCGCGTGGTTTCGTACTCAATGTCAGCAATCATTTGCTCAAACATATGGTAACCGGCTGTCTGGTATTCAACCAGTGGGTTTAACTGACCGTAACCACGGAGACCAACGGATTGCCGGAATTGGTCCATTACATCGATATGGTCAGTCCAGTGCGAATCAACCACCCGCAGTAAGACCACCTTTTCAAACTCCAGCATTTGCGATGGGTCCGACAAAATTTGCTTCTTCTCGTCGTAAACCTTTTCGGCAAATCCCATTAAGAAATCAACCATTTCGTCCTGGCTCTTGCCTTCTAAGTCCTTAACGGAAATCGTCTCTGGCTTTACAAGCACTTCTTCTGCAAAGTCAACAATTCCTTGTAAGTCCCATTCCTTTTGATCGCCGAGAGTGTGCTGTTCCACTTCCCGCTGGATCGTCCGCTTGAAGATCGGCATCAATACCCACTTCAACGACTTAGTCTCAGTGATAACCTCTTGCCGTTCCTTATAGATAATTTCCCGCTGCTCCCGCATTACGTCATCATACTGTAAGACGTTCTTCCGGGAGTCATAGTTGTTACCTTCAACCCGCTTTTGGGCTGATTCAACTTGCCGGGTTAGGAAACGACTCTTAATTACGGCATCGTCTCCTTGAACCTTCATCCGGTCAAGGAAGGCCTTAATCCGTTCACCACCGAACCGCTTCATCAGGTCATCTTCAAGTGACAGGTAAAATTGGGAGAGACCCGGATCACCCTGCCGGCCGGAACGGCCACGAAGCTGGTTATCAATCCGCCGCGATTCGTGACGTTCCGTTCCAATCACGGCCAAACCACCGAGTTCCTTAACACCAGGGCCCAGTTTAATATCGGTCCCCCGACCGGCCATGTTGGTGGCGATTGTTACCGCACCACGTTGACCAGCATTTTTAATAATATCGGCTTCCTTAGCGTGATTCTTCGCGTTTAAGACCACGTGTGGGATATGTTCTTGGTCTAAGAGGTGGGAGAGGTATTCAGATGTTTCAACCGCAACCGTACCAACTAGAATTGGCTGGCCCTTTGCGTGTAGGCTCTTGATCCGTTTTACTACCGCGGCAAACTTACTTTGCAGCGTTGGGTACAAGAGGTCTGGCTCATCCTTCCGGGCAACCGGCCGGTTAGTCGGGATCGTGATGGTCTCCATGTTATAAATTTCACGGAATTCTTCTTGTTCCGTCTTGGCCGTCCCGGTCATTCCGGCTAGTTTGCTGTACATCCGGAATAAGTTCTGGTAGGTAATGTTGGCCATCGTCTTGTTCTCTTCTTGGATCTTGACCCCTTCCTTGGCCTCAATCGCCTGGTGAAGGCCGTCAGAGAACCGCCGTCCCTGCATTACCCGACCGGTAAAGGAATCAACAATCAAGACTTCACCGTCAGAGACCACGTAGTCCTTATCCCGCAGCATGATGTAGTTAGCACGCAGGGCTTGGTCTAAGTGGTGGGTTAAGGCCGTGTTTTCCGGATCATACAGGTTCTTTAAGTTAAAGTACTTTTCGGCCTTTTTAATCCCCTCATCCGTCAACGAAACCGTCTTCGACTCGAGGTCAATCTTATAGTCAACTTCGTTCTTTAACTGCTTAACAAAACGGTCAGTTTGTTTGTAAAGCTTTGACGTTCCCGTTCCCGGACCAGAAATGATTAATGGCGTTCGGGCTTCATCGATTAAGATGGAGTCAACTTCATCGACAATGGCATAGTTCAATCCCCGTTGAACCTGGTCCTCTTTATAAACGGCCATGTTATCACGCAGGTAGTCAAACCCGATTTCACTGTTGGTGGAGTACATAATGTCAGCCTGGTAAGCCTTCCGTTTCTCGTCAGGACTCATTTCGGAGTTGTTAATACCAACACTGCAGCCTAGCCAGTTATAAAGCTGACCCATTTCAGTAGCATCACGCTTGGAGAGGTATTCATTAACGGTAATAACGTGAACCCCTTTGCCAGAAAGAGCGTTCAGGTAAACCGGCATCGTGGCCGTTAAGGTCTTACCTTCACCGGTCTTCATTTCGGCAATGTTACCTTCGTGAAGAACAATCCCCCCCATAATCTGTACGTGGAAAGGATATAATCCCAAGACCCGCTTGGCACCTTCACGTGCAACCGCAAAGGCTTCCGGGAGTAAGTCGTCTAGTGACTCCCCTTTTTGATAACGTTGCTGAAATTCAATGGTTTTCGCCTTGAGCTGGTCATCACTTAAGTCCGCCATTGGTTTGGCATATGCTTCAACTTTATTTGCTATTTTGTTAATTCGCCGTAATTCACGACGATCGCTTTCAATCCATTTTTTTAGAATGTTGGCCATAAAAGCGTCCTTCCTAATTTTTTGTGCCTGAGTACTAGCTGCAAAAGGTGCTACTCAAGCCAATTATATTTTTAATTCTAACTGTAATATTTTACCACGTTGTTAACCAATTGAAAACCAAAGCGAATTCGGGCCGAAGAAGCATTTAAAAACAAAAAAGCTGAGGATTAATCCCCAGCCAGTTGACTTTTATTCGGCTTCGATCAAACCGTAACGGCCATCACGACGACGGTAAACAATGCTGGTACCATTAGTCTCAGCATCTTGGAAGACGAAGAAGTCATGACCAAGCATGTCCATTTGTAGAACCGCTTCTTCCGGATCCATCGGTTTCAAGGAAACTTGCTTGGTCCGTACAATCTTTAATTCATCTTCATTTGATTCTTCATCAGATGGGACAAATTCAAGGTTCTTGAAGCCCTTTTCACGTGACTTCCGGTTAACCTTGGTCTTGTACTTACGAATTTGACGTTCCAACTTATCCGTTACTAAGTCAACACTACCGTACATGTCATTTGAAGTCTCTTCAGCCCGCAACGTCAGGTATGGGAGCGGAATCGTAACTTCAACCTTGTAAGTCCGGTTAGGGTAAACCTTTAAGTTCACGTGGGCAGTTGCTTCGACGCTATCTTCAAAGAACTTTTGCAGCTTGCTAATCCGCTTTACCACGTAGTCCCGAATTGCATCTGTTACTTCAACGTTTTCACCACGAATATTGAACTTTAACATTGTACTTCTCTCCTTTCAGTCCAAGCAATCGCTTGATCTGATATCAGAAGGACCACTCTTCTCATATCCTACTTATATTATAGTGTACTTATGATTAATTCACAAATGTATTCACAGATGATTTAAATTAATTTAACGAGCTAGTGAAAGGCTAGTAACACTAGCCGCACCGGCATCATAAGCAAGCTGCGCGGCATGGTAAATGGTCCGTCCGGTGGTATAAACGTCATCGACCAATAAGACCCGTTGTCCCCCTAAGTGGGCCGGCTCAACGAGTTTAAACGGTTGCGGCGTCTGTAAACGCTCGTGACGATTCTTACTTGACTGGGCCAGCTTGTGTTGGACCCTGGTACCTAGACAATGGCACAGGTTGATACCCGTTAAAAGGCCCACTACCTGGTTAAATCCCCGTTTTTGCATCGTTTCTTCAGTCACCGGGATCGGCACCACCACGTCGGCTGACTGGGTGGCAACCGCGGCCGTCATTGCCGCCGTAAAGATCATCCGGAGGCGATAATCACCGTTAAACTTATAGCGGTGCATATAATCTTTCATCGCCTCATTGTAGCGATAGAGGGCCGTGTGCCGTAGTTTCCACGGATAACGCTTCTGCCAATACCGGCATTCACGGCAAACCATAGCCGTTGCCTGGGGAGCACAACAGATTGGACAGGTTGAGCCCTGGATTGCGGTAAACCCGGACCGACAATGTTCACAGATCAGTGGCCACTCAATTGGTTGCGGCCACAAGAGTTCCTTAATCGTCAACCGTTTGTTAAAGTGACGATTACACAGCAGGCACTGCACCTTGACACCGCCTCCCCTTAGTATTCATATACGCGATTTGGTGAACGGCCTGATTCACCCGCCGACAGTAGCTACTAATCCAGAAATCAACATGGCCTTCCGGACGGCTTGCTGACCGACCAGCCCGCCCGGCAATCTGGACCAATGCCGCAGTAGAAAAGACCTGGTCATCCGCTCCTAATACCAATACATCAATTTCCGGAAAGGTAACCCCCCGCTCTAAAATTGAGGTGGTAATCAAAAATTGGTATTGGTGATCACGCATCCCCTGTACCTTAACCAGCCGTTGGGGATCACTAGCGTGGACCGTGGTAAACAGGTGAGCAGGAAAGTAGGAACAACAGGCCTGCGCAATTCCGGCTAGGTCCCGTACGTGCGGTACAAAAAGTAGGAACCGGTGCCCTGATCTTAATGCTACCTGCATGGTCCGGATAAGTCCGCTAGGTAGTTGGTGGTGCAGTAACTGCTGCCGCCACCGTGGAACCAGGTGGCAGTGGATCGACGGTAAGAGATGACCGTGATAACGCAATGGTAAGTAGGCAACGGCCAATTGATGGCGCCGGACCGCCTTTAGAAGGTGGGCCCCGGGGGTGGCCGTCAAAAATAGCTGGCCACCAGACTCTTTAACCGCCTGCTGGCTGGCAAAAAATAATAAGGGGTTGGCGGCGTACGGAAAGGCGTCGACTTCATCGATAATCAAGTTATCAAAGGCATGGTAGAACCGCAGCAACTGGTGTGTAGTACAAACCGTCAATTGGGCATAATGATACGGTCGCTCAGCCCGCCCGTGAAGTAGCGCCATTTCCGTATTGGCAAACGCTGCCCGTAGCCGGGGATACAGTTCAAGGCAAACGTCAACCCGGGGTGAGGCTACGGCCAGGCGTTCACCACGGGCTAAGGCCTGCGCAATTCCGGGAAATATCATCTCGGTCTTTCCGGCACCCGTCACGGCCCACAATAACTGTTTGCGATGGGCGGTCATTCGGGAGGCTACCGTTACCGCCGCCTGTGACTGCAACGGCGAAAGTTTCCCGTGCCAGGTTAGGACCGGCTCTGTAACCGTAAATTGATTTGCTTCGGGAACATGATAAAATTTGCATAGTGTTGATACACGCCCTAAGTTAATACAGTGGGGACAGTAAAACTCACCATTTGGCAGTGCCGCAACTGTTTTCGGCGTGACCTGCCCGCAGCGGTAGCACTGAATATTTTTCACGCCGACATCAATCGTCGGTAAAACGGTCACACCAGCTGGTCGCGGCTGGTGACGATTAACCAAAACCAGCCGGCCATAGTAGTCAACTATTGCCACCTGACCACCTCCTTCACCTGATAAATACGATTAAATAAACTTAACGCACGGAAAGAAGACTTTATCCATGGAAAAACCATTTTTGACGATTGCCCAAGCCACCCAATACGAGCTCGTTATTAAAAAATCACGCTTTATTTGTTCACTACAACGGGTCACAACTGAAGAAGCCGCCCAAGATTTCATCAAACAGGTTCAGGACAAGAACCGTAAGGCCAACCACAACTGCTTTGCCTACCTGGTCGGTGACCATGACCAGGTCCAACGTGAAAGTGATAATGGGGAGCCGAGTGGTACGGCCGGCGTGCCCATTTTGGAATCACTCCAACTGGCCAAGCTGCACAATGTTGTTGCCGTGGTCACCCGGTACTTTGGTGGGATCAAGCTTGGTGCCGGTGGCCTAATTCGGGCATACAGCAACGTTACTACCCAGGCCGTTCACCAAGCCGGGATTGTCCAGCGTCTTCGCCAGCGTCAACTTAAGATTACTGTTTCTTACCGCCAACACGATGCCTTAACCTACTACCTTAAAGAACACCAGCTGGCTATTGCCGGAGAAGAGTATGGCGTTAACGTTATTACCAACGTTTTGGTCAACGAAGAAGCGACCGAGAAGACCATTGCTAGCCTGCAAAACCGCTTTAATGACCAATTAACAATTGAAAAGGCCGGCCAACATTTCCATGAAGTCCCCTACCAACCGAACCAGGACTAAGCTAGTTTTTTAAAAAATACCGCGCGGCGGAGAAAGATAATTTTGGTAGATTATAGAATGAAGTTAGCCACCCAGTTGGTGGTAAATAAAAAA